>CALMAB010000483.1 GCA_937858325.1 uncultured Acetobacteraceae bacterium | reverse complement strand
GGCTTGGGCGCCGTGATGAACCGGCTGAACACGCCGCGCTCCAGCGCCACGTAGTCGCGCTCGGCCACCGGCGTCGAGACGAAGAAGTTGGTGTTGTCGCGGTAGATTTCCGCCCGCCCGTTCAGCGTCACCGTGTCCGACAGCGCATAGGAGGCATACTGCGCGAGGCCGTATGCCTCCGCCCGGAAGCCGTCCTCGCGCACGTAGTTGCCCTCGGTGGTGAGCGTCAGCTTGTCGGTCGCCTTCCACACGACCGCGAGGTCGTTGTAGTAGCGCATTGCGCTGTTGGCGAAGGGCGTGTTGCGCTTGGAGTTTTCCGGCCCCATGTGGCTGAGCGCCAGCACCGTCAGGTTGCCGCCCAGCATGTTGAAGCCGATGCCCGCGATGCCGCCGGGCCGGTTGTTGTTGTCGCCGCTGCCGTAGCCGATGGCGACGTTGGTGCCGCTGTCGATGCCCAAATAGAGGTCGATCAGGTCCGATACGTGCGCCGTGGCGAGCGCCCCGACGTGCTTGTAGGGCAGGCCGTAGTTGAAGATGTAGGAGTGCGAGTAAAAGGCGTTGGTCTTGGGGTCGATCAGCTCCACCCCGAGCGGGGTCGGGTAGATGCCGGCCTTGATGTCCAGGCCGTTCGCGAAGATGCTGGGCAGCCGCACGGTGATGTTGGCTTCCACCAGGTCAAGCTGGTTGCGGTCGTGGATGAGCTGGTCGAAGATCCCGAGCGTATGGACGATGCGGGCGTCCGACCCGTACATCAACTGCAGCTTGAAGCCGACATCCGGGCTGGTCGCCTTGGGGTCCACGGTCCGGCTGAGCGTCGCCAGGAGCTGGTTGAGCACCGGGCGGTTCGAGTTGTCGTCGAACAGCCGCCCGAAGTTGCGGCGGTTCGCCGGGTCAGACGGGTTGACCGTGATGCCGGCGTCGCCCTGGAAGTCCAGCTTGATGCTGCTGGCCCATTCGCTGAGGTTCGCCGGGGGCACGTAGGGCTTTTCCGCCGGGGCCACGGACGGGTTGCCGGGCGTAAGGGTCTGCTCCGGCGGGCTGACCTGAGCATGGGCGCCGCCAGGCAGGCTGGCGCTTGCCAGCAGCAGCGCCGCCATCGCCTTGAAGGAAGGGCGCGCGGCCCGGTGGGCAGGAACTTGATTGATTCGCATGTTGAACATCCTTGTACGGGCAGCGCCGTCTTGGATATGTGCCTAGGCATAAAAATTCGCCGCCTGCCCCGCATCGGACAACCGTTTCCGCCCGGTAGTTGCGCCATCGTCACGCAAGCCGGCGCACCCGGACACAAGCCGGGTGCGCCCGGCGGGCTAGACGGAGTAGTACATCTCGAACTCGACGGGATGCGGCGTGTGCTCGAAGCGGTACACCTCGGTCCACTTCAGCTCGATGTAGCTGCTGATCTGCTCGGCGCTGAACACGTCGCCTGCCAGCAGGAACTCGTGGTCCGCCTCAAGCGCGCCCAAGGCTTCGCGCAGGCTGCCGCACACGGTGGGGATGCCCTTCAGTTCCTCCGGCGGCAGGTCGTAGAGATCCTTGTCCATGGGGTCGCCGGGGTGGATCTTGTTCTTGATCCCGTCCAGCCCGGCCATCAGCAGCGCCGAGAAGGCGAGATACGGGTTCGCCGAAGCGTCGGGGAACCGGATCTCGACCCGCTTGGCCTTCGGGCTGGTGGTGTAGGGGATGCGGCAGGACGCCGAGCGGTTGCGGGCGGAGTAGGCCAGCAGCACCGGCGCCTCGAACCCGGGGATCAGCCGCTTGTAGCTGTTGGTGCTCGGGTTGGTGAAGGCGTTGCAGGCCTTGGCGTGCTTGATGATGCCGCCGATGAAATACAGGCAGGTTTCCGACAGGTCGGCGTAGCCGTTGCCGGCGAACATCGGCTTGCCGTCTTTCCAGATGCTCTGGTGCGTGTGCATGCCCGAGCCGTTGTCGCCGTAGATCGGCTTCGGCATGAAGGTCGCCGTCTTGCCGTAGCTGTGGGCGACGTTGTGGACGCAGTATTTGTAGATCTGCATCTGGTCGGCCATCTTCAGCAGCGTGCCGAACTTGGTGCCCAGCTCGTGCTGGCTTTGCGCGACCTCGTGGTGGTGCTTCTCGATGGGCAGGCCCATCTCGCCCATGGAAGACAGCATCTCGGCCCGCAGGTCGCTTTCGCTGTCAACCGGCGGCACGGGGAAGTAGCCGCCCTTGACCGTGGGCCGGTGGCCCATGTTCCCCTCGGGGAAGTCCTTGAGGTTGGCGCCCGGACCTTCCACGCTGTCGATGGCGACGCTGCTGGAGTTGGGACCAACGCCGAAGCGGACGCTGTCAAAGATGAAGAACTCGGCCTCCGCGCCCACCATCACGGTGTCGCCGACGCCGCTGCTTTCCACGTAGGCCTGCGCCTTCTTCGCGGTGCTGCGCGGGTCGCGGCCGTAGGGCTGCCCGGTGCTCGGTTCGTAGATGTCGCAGAACAGGATCAGGCTCGGCTTGGCGGCGAAGGGGTCCATGACCGCCGTGGCCGGGTCGGGCATCAGGATCATGTCGCTTTCGTTGATCGCCTTCCAGCCGGCGATCGAGCTGCCGTCGAACATGATGCCGTCGCGGAACGCGTCTTCGTCGATGGTCGAGACGTGCTGCGCCGTGTGCTGCCACTTGCCGCGCGGGTCGGTGAACCGCAGGTCCACGTATTCCACGGAGTTCTCGCGCATCATCTCCATGACATGGGCGATGCTGCCGGGGGCCGGGCCGCTTCCGGTGCCGGTTTCGGACGAATTGGGCTCCATTGCCATCCTGGTTCTCTATCCTTCTGCTTGCAGGCCGCCCGACGCAGCCTGGGTCGTCGTTCGTTTAGCCATTCGATGTGCGCGCGGGAAGCGGGGACGCTTCCGGGGAACGGCGGCGCTTCCGGGAAGCCGGGGCCTAGATCGCGTTGTCGCCACGCTCGCCGGTGCGGATGCGGATGACCTCCTCGACCTGGCTCACGAAGATCTTGCCGTCGCCGATCCGGCCGGTGCGCGCGGCGGTGACGATGGCCTCCACGGCGCGCTCCACGACCGCGTCGTCGCATACGACCTCAATCTTCACCTTGGGCAGGAAGTCCACGACGTACTCGGCGCCGCGATACAGTTCCGTGTGGCCTTTCTGCCGGCCAAACCCCTTGGCTTCCACCACCGTGATCCCTTGCAGCCCTACCTCGTGCAGCGCCTCCTTCACTTCGTCCAGCTTGAACGGCTTGATCACCGCTTCGATCTTCTTCATGCGTGCCGCGCCGGGCGGTAAACCCCGCGTCCTCCCTTGCTGCGTAGGCCGCCCATGGGGGACGGCCCCGAAGGTTTGCACGCAGCGTGCCAGCCGGCAATGCGCGGCGCGCCCCGGCAGCAAACACCGCCGCATAGTGCCAGAAGGAGGCACGGTGCGGCATGGCTGCCCAACCTGTAGGCAAGTTGAAGCGGCGGCCAATTGGACCCATACTGGAAAGCTCGCGTTGCGCCGGAGGTCCGATCCTTGAAGCCTGTGAACCAGTTGCTGTCCGCCACCGGAACGACGGTGTTCACCGTGATGTCCGCCCTTGCGGCGCAGCACGGGGCGATCAACCTCGGCCAGGGCTTCCCGGACACCGACGGCCCGGCGGAGGTCATCCAGGCCGCGGCGGACGCGCTGCGGGACGGGCGCAACCAGTATCCGCCGCTGACCGGCGTGCCGGAACTGCGCGCCGCCGTCGCCCAAGCCAACCGGCGGTTCTACGGCCTCCATATCGACCCGGCGACGGAAGTGGTCGTGACGTCTGGCGCCACGGAGGCGATCACCGCCAGCCTGATGGCCCTGCTCAACCCCGGCGACGAGGTTGTGCTGATCGAGCCGTTGTACGACACCTACCTGCCCGTGGTCCGCATGTTGGGCGCCGTGCCGCGCCTCGTGCGCCTGCTGCCGCCGCGGTGGGAGCTGCCGCGCGCCGAGCTGGCCGCGGCGTTCGGTCCCAAGACCAAGGCGATCCTGCTGAACACGCCGATGAACCCCTGCGGCAAGGTGTTCACCGCGGCCGAACTCGCCTTCATCGCCGACCTGCTGGTCAAGCACGACGCCTATGCCGTGTGCGACGAGGTGTATGAGCACCTGACCTTTGACGGCTGGCAGCACATCCCGTTGATGACGCTGCCGGGCCTGCGCGACCGCTGCCTGCGGATCGGCAGCGCCGGCAAGACGTTCAGCCTGACGGGCTGGAAGGTCGGCTACGTGTCCGGCCCGGCGACGCTGTGCGCGGTCGTCGCCAAGGCGCACCAGAACCTGACCTTCACCACGCCGCCCAACCTGCAGCGCGCCGTGGCGGTGGGGCTGGGGCTGGACGATGCGTATTTCGCCGGGCTGGCCTCGGCGCTGGCGGCGAAGCGGGACCGGCTGTCGGCGGGCCTCGCCGGGATCGGGTTTGGCGTGCTGCCGGCGATGGGCAGCTACTTCGTCACGACCGATTTCAGCCCGTTGGGCTTCGCCGGGGACGACGTGGCATTCTGCCGGCACATCACCGAGCAGGCCGGCGTCACGGCGATCCCGGTATCCGCGTTCTATGAGCAGGACGCCCCAGGCCATTACGCCCGCTTCGCCTTCTGCAAGCAGGACGCGTTGCTGGACGAGGCGGTGGCCCGCCTCCAGCGGTATTTCCGGGGGCAGGACGGCACAGCCCGGTTGACGGCGGCGGGTTGAACGCCGTAAACCGCGCGCCTGCTGTGTGGCGGACGTAGCTCAGTTGGTAGAGCGCCAGGTTGTGGTCTTGGATGTCGCGGGTTCGAGACCCGTCGTTCGCCCCAGCACCCCCGTACTCATCACGTAGTGCACGGCGGCACGCCGCGTGCTTCACTTCCGGCGCGTGATCCGGAAGGGGTGGGCATGAGTCGCTTTGTTGTCGCCGTCGTCGCCGTGCTGCTATGGACCGCGCCGCCTGCCCGCGCGGCGGAGGATGTCGTGATCGGCGCGATCTACCCGCTGACCGGCAACGCGGCGCAGATCGGCGCCGACGCCCGGGCCGCCATCGACACGGTGCTTGAGATCGTCAACGGCGCGCACGACCCGTTGCCGATGCTGATGGGCGGGGGCGGCGGGCTGGACCGGCTCGGCGGCGCCAAGCTGCGCGTCGTGTATGCCGACCACCAGAACGACCCGCAAAAGGCCCGGGCGGAGGCCGAGCGGCTGATCACCCAGGACCACGTGGTGGCGCTGATCGGCAGCTACACCAGCGCTACCGCGGCGACCATCAGCCAGGTGGCGGAGCGTTACGAGGTGCCCTACCTGTCAATGGACAACTCGTCGCCCAGCCTGCACAAGCGCGGCCTCAAGTGGTTCTTCCGCACCAGCCCGCACGACGAGATGTTCACGCAGGCGATGTTCGACTTCTTCGCGGAGGTCGGGCGCAAGACCGGGCATCCCGTGAAGACCGTGGCGCTGTTCTATGAGGACAGCATCTTCGGCGCCGACAGCAGCGCCGTGCAGCGCAAGCTTGCCGCCGGGGCCAAGATGACGGTGGCCGCCGACATCAAGTACCGCGCCAACTCGCCGTCGCTGTCCGCGGAAGCGCAGCGGCTCAAGGCGGCCGATGCCGACGTGCTGATGCCGTCCAGCTACACGTCGGATGCGATCCTGATCATGCGCAGCCTGTCCGAGCTTGGCACCAAGCCCCGTGCGGTGATGGCACAGGCGGCGGGGTTCCAGGAGCAGGCGTTCCTCACCGCCGCCGGGCCGCTGGCGGAGGGCGTGTTCAGCCGGTCGAGCTTCGCCGGCGACGCGGTGGCGTCACGCCCGGCCATCGCGCCGGTGATGGCGCTGTTCCGGGCACGGGCCAACAAGGACCTGAACGACAACACGTCGCGCCAGGTGGTCGCGGTGCAGGTCCTGGCGGACGCGATCAACCGGGCCGGTTCGCTCAAGCCCGAGGACATCCGCAAGGCCCTGGTCGCGACCAACGTGCCCGGCGAGCAGACGATCATGCCGTGGAAGGGCGTACGCTTCGACGAGACCGGGCAGAACCAGGACGCGACGCCGGTGATCCAGCAGGTCAAGGGCGGCACCTACCACACGGTGTTCCCCGCGGCCGTCGCCGTGCAGGAGCCGGAGTGGAACGTCGGCAAGCAATGAGACTACGCGAGTAAATCCAGGGATGACAACCGGAGCGTGTGATGCGATCCTCGCACCATGCTGTCCGATGCCGTCAAGACGTCCGAGTTCTGGACCGCCTGCCTGGAAGAGCGTCAAGCGCCGGGCCGGGCGGCCTGGATGTATGCCATCGACCACCCGCGGCTTCGGGCCGGGCTGTATGACACCTACCTGGGCGGCCTCGACCCGTTCTCCTGGATGCGCGCGCGCATGGCCGCGCCGGCCCGGTTTGCCCTGGAGATCGGCTGCGGCGGCGGGGATCTGGCCTTTGGGCTGATCGAGGCCGGCACCTGCGAGCGAATCGATGCGTTCGACATCGCCGAGGGCGCGATCACCGCGGCGCAGGCCCGGGTGCGCAAATCGGGGGTGCGCGGGCTGCGGTTCCACCTTTTGGACGGCAACCGCTGGGTCATGGCGCGCAACCAGTATGACTTCGTGTATGCGAGCCACGCCCTCCACCACATCGAAAGCCTGGAGCACCTGTTCGCTCAGGTCGCCGAAACGCTCCAGCCCGGCGGTGTCTTGTTCGCCAGCGACTATGTCGGCCCGTCCCGGATGCAGTACGCGGACGCGCACCTCGCCGCCATGAACGCCGCCCTGGCCACGCTGCCGGGAGCCAAGCGGCTTGACCGCTTCGGCGTGCTGAAGACCGCCATCGCGCGCCGCCCGGTCGAACTCTATCTGCAGCACGACCCGAGCGAGGCGGCGCGGTCGGCCGAGATCGTCCCGGTGATGCGCCGGTTCTTTGACGTGGAGGTGGTGCCGATGGGCATGAGCCTGTCGTTTGAGGTGCTGCTCGACATCGTGCACAACTTCGACCCCGACAACGACGGCGACAACGCGTTGATCGACGGGATCATGCGGCTCGAACAGGAGGCGGAGCGGAGCGGGGACGCAGAGCCGCTGTTCGCCTGCCTCCTCGCACGGCACAAGGCGACCCCGCCCGCAAAACCGGCCCCGGCAGCCGTCCCGCCGCTCGACCTCGACCTCGACGCGTTCCGCGGCATTGAGGGCTGGATGACCGACGAGGCGGCCGACCTCACCAGCCGGCTGTTCCATTGGCAGCGTTCGGTGCCGGCGGTGACGGGCGTGCTGGAACTCGGCGTGTTCAAGGGGCGGTATCTCAGCCTGCTGGCAAGCCTGTCGCAGGGCACCGGCGCGCCAATCGTCGGGGTCGATGCCTTCACCTCGCGCGTCGGCGAGCAGATCCCGCAGGCGGATCGGGACTACGCCCGCGATGCCGCGCTGGCGACGGTCCAGGCGTTGGCGCCCGGCTCGGCACTGCCGACGCTGATCGTCGCCTTCACCGCCGACGTGACGCCCGGCGCGTTGCGGGATCTCAGCCCGGGCGGCTACAGCTTCATCAGCGTGGACGCCGGGCACCTGGCGGCGGACGTGGCGGCGGATTTGGCGCTCATCGAGCCGTTGCTCGCGGAGCACACGGTCGTCGCCGCTGACGACGTGTTCAACCCGCAGACTCCCGGGGTGATGGAGGGCCTGTGCCGGCACTTCGCCGCCCATCCCCGCACGGTGCTGGCGCCGTTCGCCTGGGCCGGCAACAAGCTGTTCCTGTGCCATTGGGAAGCTCATCCGACCCTCCTGGCCCACGTCCACGGCCTGCTCGACGACCCGGACGCGCCGCCCTACATCGCGAAGACCCGTGCGTCGCACGCGCACAACCAGCGGCTGGGATTCGCGCCCGCGCTGTTCGGGTATGAAATTCTCGCGTTCGAATGGACGTGAACCCGGCGCCGCTGCGGCTGCACCGCCACACGGAGGTGCCGCACCAAGTCGAGCTGGTGGTCCCG
Source organism: uncultured Acetobacteraceae bacterium (assembly GCA_937858325.1). Lineage (GTDB taxonomy): Bacteria > Pseudomonadota > Alphaproteobacteria > Acetobacterales > Acetobacteraceae > CAHJXG01. The sequence continues at coordinate 2,985 of CALMAB010000483.1, read as the reverse complement.
CACCGCTCCTACGCCGCCCACGGGCCGCCGCGCTTGTTCAACTACTGGACGCGCGACCCGCTGCTGCTGTCCTGGCTGCCCGCGGAACTGCAGCGCACCACCATCGACTGTCCCGACGAGTACGTGATCCGGGTGCGCGGCGCGCACGTGGTGCACGGGCACTACCTGATCCTGTATCCGGACCAGGCGCTGGCCGACACGTTCAACTTCGAGGACAGCGCGGTGAACCGCCCGGTGATCACCGACATCGGCCAGCAAATCCTGCGCGGCGAGGTCCACCATCGCCCGCCGAGCGCTTGGCCCACGTTCCACATCTTCAAGGACGTGTACTGCAACTACGGCCACATGCTCGTGGAGGTGCTGCCCAAGCTGCTGCACATCCGGGCCATGGGCGTCCGGCGCTTCACCCTGCTGTTCCCCTGGTCCAGCCTGATGTTCCTGCCGGCCGTGCAATACGCCGCCGAGGTGCTGGGCCTGTCGTTCGAGCATGTCACCTGCTTCAACAACCAGATCGTGCGGGTGGAGGAGGTGCTGTGGATCGGGCCGGTCGCCCAGCATGACCGCCGCAAGTCGCAGACGCTGCGCGACCTGGTGCAGATCCTCGGCCCCGCCGCGCCGCCCTCGGCCCCGCGCCGGCTCTATGTCACCCGCCCGCCCGACGCGATCCGCCCCATCGCCAACCAGCCGCAGCTAGAGGACCTGGCCCGCAGCCGCGGCTACCACGTGGTCGAGCCGGCCACCCTGAGCTTCCCCGAGCAGGTCGGCCTGTTCCACGGCGCGAACCACGTGCTCGGCCCAATGGGGGCGGCGCTGGCCAACACGGTGTTCATGCGGCCCGGCGGGCGGGTCAGCATGTTCACCAACCGCCGGGTCGATCCGTTCTACTACGACATCGCCCGGCTGATCGGCCTGCAGTTCGACTGGGTGTTCTTCCAGGACGCGGAAGCCTGGACCAACGTCATGCAGACCGAGGCCTGGACCATCGACCCCGGGCGGTTCGCGGGCATGTTGGCCTGGCTGGATTAGGCGCTCGGTTTAGGCCCGGGGCAGCAACTGCTCCGCCAGCGTCGCCCAATAGGACGCGCCGACCGGCAGGATCGCGTCGTTGAAGTCGTACTTGGGGTGGTGCACCATCGCGTCCCCGGCGCCCCGGCCGGCGCCCAGCATGATGTAGGCGCCCTGCTTCGCGTTCAGCATGAAGCTGAAGTCCTCGCCGCCCATGGTCGGCCGTTCCATGTGCTCGACGCCGGCGGCGCCTCCCACGGACTCGGCCGCGCGCCGGGCCAACGTCATCGCGGCCGGGTCGTTCACGGTGGCCGGGTAGGTGCGGTCGAAGACGACCTCGGCCTCCGCGCCGAACCCCTCGGCGATGCTGGCGGCCAAGCGCCGCAGCCGGGATTCCAGGATGTCGCCCACCGCCGGGTCGAACCAGCGGGCGGTGCCGAGCATACGGACGGTCTCAGGGATGACGTTGTAGATGTGGCCGCCCTGGATGCTGCCGATGGTGACGACGCCGGACTGCGCCGGCTCCACGTTGCGGGCGACGATGCTTTGCAGGGCCTGCACGATGGCGGCGCTGACCACGATGGGGTCGATGCCGGTGTGCGGCTGGGCGCCGTGGGCGCCGCGGCCCGTGACCGTGATCTCGATGTTGGCCACCGCTGCCATGATTGGGCCGTCCCGCCACTGGAACACGCCGGCCGGCACGGCGGGCCAGTTGTGCAGGCCATACACCTGCTGCATCGGGAACTGCTCGAACAGGCCCTGATCGACCATCATCCGTCCGCCGCCCTTGTTCTCCTCGGCGGGCTGGAAGATGACGTACACGGTGCCGGCGAAGTTGCGGGTTTCTGCCAGGTAGCGCGCCGCGCCCAGCAGCATGGTCGTGTGCCCGTCATGGCCGCAGGCGTGCATGACGCCAGGTGTTTGGCTGGCCCACTCGGCGCCGGTTTCTTCATGGATCGGCAGCGCGTCCATGTCGGCGCGCAGCCCGATGGCGTGCGCGGCGCCGTCCGGCGCCGGGTGCGCGCCGCGGATCACCCCGACCACGCCGGTGCCGGCCAACCCGGCGTGTACCTCGTCCACCCCAAAGCTGCGCAGGTGCTGCTGCACGGCGGCCGAGGTCCGGGTTTCCTGCAATGCAAGTTCCGGGTGGCGGTGCAGGTCGCGTCGCCACGCGGTCATGTCGGCGTGGAACTCGGCGATGCGGTTGATGACGGGCATGTCAGGGTCCTTCAAAGGTCGCGGCGAGGCCGGTGGACAGGGATATGGGGTTGATGCCCAGGGTGCGCCGCATCGCGTCGATGGGGAACGCCTTGTCCTCCACCAGCCGGCGCACCTCGTCGCCCCGGATGCGCGGCAGGCCGGGCAGGGCGGTCAGCGGGGAAAGGGCGTGCAGCACCAAGGCGGGCACTGAAACGGTCCGGGGCGCGCGCAGCCCGGCGGCCTTTGCGACGGCGAGGACAAAAGCTTTATAGGGCACGGCCGCCGGCCCGGCGATCACCAAGCTGTGCGGTCCGTCCCACGCCACGTCCAGCGCGGCGCGCAGGCAGCGGGTCACGTCGGACTGGTGGATCGGCTGCACCAGCGCCCGCCCGCCGCCCGGCAGCGGCACGACGGGCAGGCGGCGCAGCAGGGCGGCGAGACGCTGCACGTTGTCCTCCCCCGCCGCGCCGTAGATCATGGTAGGGGGCAGCAGCACGCCCGACCGGCCGGAGGCGAAGAACGCCGCCTCTCCGGCCAGCACGCCGCCGCCGTGCGCGTCCCGCCAGCGGGTGAACTTGCGCGTGCTGCCGAGGAAGACGAAGCGGTCCGCCCGGCGGGCGGCGGCCAGGACCGCGGGGATGTGCCGGGCGTGGGCGCAGGACACGACCCGGATCGCCGCCGCCAGCGCCGGGTGCAGGCTGTTGTCCGTGAGGTCTGCGACGGCGGGCGTGCCCGGCAGCCCGGTCGCCGCCCAGCGCGCGGCGCTGCGCACCACGGGCG
>CALMAB010000482.1 GCA_937858325.1 uncultured Acetobacteraceae bacterium | reverse complement strand
CCTCAAGGCGGAGCGCGGAACGCCAGCAGGCGCCCCATGAGGCCGCGGCTGCGTTCCTCCGCCGCCCTGCTCGGCGCCCTCGTCGCGCTTCTGGTCGCCGGAGGGCCGGGCAGCCGAGACGCCTCCGCCCAGGCCAACACGCTCGAAGTTTCGTCCTGGTGGACCTCCGGGTCGGAAAGCGCCGCGCTCAACGTGCTGTTCGACCGGTTCAAGCAGGCCTTTCCCGGCGTCGCCATCGACAGCGCGGCCGTCAAGGGCGGGGCGGGCAGCAACGTGCAGATCGTGCTCGCGACGCGCCTGCGGGACGGCAACCCGCCCGACGTGTGGCAGACCTTTCTCGGGGCGTCGCTGAGGGCCTATGCGCAAAAGGACCGGATCGCCGACGTAAGCCCCGTGTTCGAGCAGACGGGGCTGGCCGAGGCCATTCCCGCCGCCGTGCTTGAGGCCGCGACCTGGAGCGGGAAGCAGTGGGGCGTGCCGACCGGCGCCCACCGCGGGAACATGCTCTGGTTCAACCCCGCGCTGCTGCAGGAGGCCGGCGTGGCCGTGCCCTCGCCCGGGTATGCGGCGGCAACCTTCGCGGCCGACCTTTCCGCGCTGAAGGCCCGTGGCGTCACCCCCTTGTGCCTCGGCGCGAAGGACCGGTTCACCACCACCGAGCTGTTCGAGAACATCCTCCTCAGCATCGTCGGGGCCAAGGGGTGGTCCGACATCGCGGCGGACCGGTTCAACTGGAGCGGCCCGGAGGTCCGCAAGGCGCTTGAGCAGCTCGGGCAGGTCCTCGGCTACGCCGACGGCGCCGGGTCGCTGACATGGGACGAGGCGGCGAAGCAGCTGGCGAGCGGGGAGTGCGCGTTCCTGTCGATGAACGACTCGCTCTACGGCGAGCTTGTCGCCGACGGCGTTCCGCCGTCCGACATCGGCTATACGGCGTATCCGGGCACGGAGGGCGCCTTTCTCGCCATCATCGACACGTTCGTGGCCGCCAAGAGCCCTAGGGACGGCCGCAACGCCCTGCAGTTCCTGTCCACGGTCGGGTCGGCCTCCACGGAGCTGGCGTTCGCCAAGGTCAAAGGCTCGGCGCCGCTGCGCCGGGACATCGACCCGTCCTCCTTGCCGGCCTACCAGCAGTCGGCATACCAGGCGATGAACGCCGGGCCGATCCTTTTGTCCATCACCCATGGGGAGCTGCTCAGCCCGCAGTTCCAGCAGGCCATGTACGACGGCGTGGCGGCCTTTGCGCAAAGCCGCAGCCCCAAGGCGTTCACCGACAAGATCCAGCAGGCCGTGTCGGGAACGGTTCGCACGGGACACTGACCCAACCGGACCGAGACCTGCGCGCGAGCGCCCTTCCATGCCGAGCGCGTGCAACCGCACGTCCCCCATCGACCCGGTAGTGACATGATCCCGCAGTGCAAGCAACGCAGCGGCAGGCTGCGCGCTGGTGCCGCGGCGTGGCATGATTTCACCAAACCAAGGAGGAGCAACCATGGCCACCACACGCCTTTGGAGCGATCAGGATGCCGCAAACGACCCAATCGTAGGCGCCGTGTTCGCGGACATCCGTGCGACCCGCAGGTCGGACTTCATCAACAACATCTGGCGCGGCCTGGCGAACAACCCGGCGCTGCTCGAACGGACCTGGGCAAACCTCAAGGCGGTCATGGGTGCGGACGGCGCGCTTGATCCGCTCACCAAGGAGCTGATCTACATCGCGGTTTCAACGACGAACAGCTGCAGCTATTGCGTGCACTCGCACACGGCAGCCGCGCGGGCCAAAGGGATGACCGATGCGCAGCACGGGGAACTCCTCGCCGTCATCAGCATGGCGGCATATACCAACAGCTTGGCCACGACCATGCAGCTTCCGGTCGATCCGGAGTTCCTTCAATCCGGCCCATGATGCACGCTCCAGCGCGGTTCACCCACCGGGCCGCCGGTTGATCGCGGCCCCCACCGCCAGCCCGAGCGCCATCGCGGCGTAAGCCGCCGCCATGGACCGCTTGGACAGCACGAACTCCCACCCTGGGGTGAACCGCTTGGGCGTCGCCGCGTAATCGACGGCCGCGGCAAAGGCGGACATCGCCAGCGCGTCCCGCACCAAGGGCAAGGCCGCGGCCGGGCGACGCGTGCCGACCCACCGCTCGAACAGGACCGCCCAGAACACGGTCGCCGCGTGGTGCGTCGCATAGCCAACCGCCGTGTGGGCGAGATCGGCTTTCCTGAAGGAGGCGGCTTGCTCCCCGTTCCTCCAATGGCTGGTGGAGTTGACGGGCTGGAGGGCGCCTTTGCCCTCCGCCCGCGCGAGAAGCGCCAAGGCAGCCGTCGATGTCGCGCTGGCGATGGCGCCGGAGGTGAGGGCGAAACGCAGCGTCGTGACCCAGCCCGCCATCGGCAGCTCCACCAACAGGAACCGAGCGAACGCGCTCGGACACGTCCCGTTCCTTTCTCGTTGCGGATCAGGAGGCGAGTGCCCCAAGGTGGGCGTCCGGACACCGTAGCCTTTCTGCATCCAACCCTGGAAAAAAGATGCCATCCCCCACCTCCCAAGGCAGCCTGCCGCACGTCCTCCGCGTCCTGGTGCAGCCGCGCGATGGGGTCGCGCCGGTGACGGCGCTGATCGATTCGGCGCACAGCACGATCGTGGTCAAGATGTTCACGCTGACCTCGCCGGTGCTGCTGGATGCGCTGGCGGGCGCTCAGGCGCGCGGCGTCACGGTCCGGGTCATGCTGAACCCGGCCCGCTCCTCAGGCAGCCGCGCCAACGACGAAGCGGAGGCGCGCCTGCGGGCCGCCGGGGTGGCGGTCGCCTGGTCCAGTCCGCGCTTCGCCGTGACCCATGAGAAGTCCATGGTCGTGGATGGACGGACGGCGCTGGTCGCCACCTTCAACTTCACCGACAAGTACTTCCACGCGACGCGCGACTACGGCCTCCTCGTCGAGGACCCGGACGCCGTGCGCGAAATCCTGTCCGGGTTCGAAGCGGACTGGCTGCGCCAGGAGTTCGATCCGCCACCGGGCAGCGCCCTGCTGTGGAGCAGCCGCAACGCGCGGGAAGGCATGGCCGCCCTGATCGACTCCGCCCAGCACTCGCTCGCGGTGCAGCACCCGAAGTTCTCCGACACGGCGGTCCTCGACCGCCTTTTGGCGGCCCAGGACCGTGGGGTGCGCCTGCGCGTGCTGTGCGGCGGGCGGCATGGCATCAGCTCGTCCGACATGCTCGACACGTTCGGGGCGCTGCGCATCCTGCGGCGTGCCGGCGTAAGGGTGCACAAGCAGCACGGCCTGCGCCTCCATGCCAAGCTGCTGGTCGCCGACGGCAAGACCGCCTTGGTCGGCTCGATGAACATCGACCGCAGCGCGTTCGACCTGCGCCGCGAGCTGGGCGCCATCGTGACGGACAAGCAGGCGCTTGCGGAACTGCTCGGGACGTTCGACGCCGACTGGGACGAGAGCCGCCGTTATGAGCCGCCGGACCCGATGGCCTTGCACCTCCACACGGAGGCAGCCTTGCCGCCGGACGCCGACCTTGACCATGAATGACGCCCCCTCCTTGTGGACGCTGGCCCGCGCGTTCAACCGGATCGCGCTGGCGAGCTTCGGCGGCGGTCTTTCGGCCTGGTCGAGGGAGGTGATCGTGGCGGAGCGCGGCTGGATGACCGAGGAGGAGTTCCTCAGCGCGTCCACCATCTGCCGCATCCTGCCTGGCGCCAACCAGGTGTACATGGCCGTGTTCGTCGGCACCAGGCTGCACGGCGCCGCGGGTGCCGTCGCGGCGGTTGCCGGGCTGATCGCGTTTTCGATGGTTTTGATCCTGCTGGCCGGCGCGCTCTACCTGCGTTACCGCCACGTGCCGGCGCTGCAGCATGCGCTGGCCGGCATGGCGGCGGCGGCGGTGGGGCTGACGCTGTCGGTGGCCTGGCACCAGGGGCGGCGCGTCCTGCGCTCCCCGGCGGCGGCGCTGCTGGCGGTGCTGTCGCTGGTCATGGCGGCGGGATGGCGGACGCCGTTGTGGCTGACGCTGCTGCTGCTGGGGCCTGTGGGCTTCTGGTGGGCATGGCGCCAGGAGGCGAGCCGATGAGTCCCCTGCAGGCCTGGCAGCTTTGCGCCGTGTTCGGCTCCGCCTCCCTGTTGTCGGTCGGGGGAGGCAACGCGATCATCCCGCAGCTGCAGCGCGAAACGGTGCTGGACCACCATTGGCTGACCGCCGCCCAGTTCGCCGACAGCTTCGCCATCGCCCAGGTGGCGCCCGGCCCCAGCAGCTTGCTGGTCACCCTCCTGGGATACCGGGCAGCCGGCCTCGCCGGCGCGCTGCTTGCGACGGTCGCGATCATATTGCCTGCGGCGATCCTGGTGTGGGTCGTGGCCTGCCTGTGGCTGCGCACCGGCCATGCGCGCTGGCACACGGTGCTGGAGCGCGGCTTGGCGCCCGTCGCGGTCGGGCTGGTGGCGGCGAGCGGGATCGTGATCGCGACCTCGGTCGATCACACGGCGCTGCACTGGGCGGTGTCCGCCGCCGCTGCGGCCGTGCTGGGCGCCACCAGGGTCAATCCGCTCTTTGTGGTGCTAGCCGGCGGCGCGGTGGGGTTGTGGGCGGGGTAGCACGGTTCGAGCGTAGCCGCGCGTCATTCCAGCATGTGCGCCAGCGCGTCGAGCATGGGCTGGCTGGAAATGCCGAACAACCCGCCATACGGGAGGTCCATGTCCAGGATCACGAAGATCGCGCTGGCCACGCATACGGCGCAAAGGGCAACAACGGCCACGACCATGCCGTTGGCCGGCGCATAGAGTCCGAAGCTGGCAAAGATCACCATAAGCCAGAAGATCAGCACCCGCAGGAACGGCTGCGAGATCGAGCCGCGCGCTTCCTCGATCAGCGACCAGCGCCGCTTGACCACCTCCCCCAATTGGGCAGAGCAGTCCGCAGCCAGCCGGGCGTGGAACGGGTCCGGCGCTTGCAAGCGGCGTATCGCGAGGTCCACCTGGCCCAGGATGCGCCCGAGCGCCTCGCTTTCGCCGATTCTCGGCATCCCGGCCGTGTCGGGGCGGGGCACGCCGGCCGGCATCGGGTCCGCGGGCCACGTGCTGGCGATCACCCCCACGGTGTAGTCCTGCAGCCGCCGGCGGATCGGATCGGCCTCGGCGCCGTAGCTGCGCAGGCAGCCGTCCAGTTCGGTGAGCTGGGCGGCATACTGGCCACGGTCGCGGTCGGCACCGTCGAACGCGGTCTTGACGGAGGTGGTCAGCAGCCCGAGCACGAGGGCGGCGAAGGTCACGAGCATGCCGACGACGAGCCGGATCAGGTCGGCCGCCTCCGCCGACCTGTGCGCTTTCGGGATGAAACGCCGGATGCGGAACCCGGCTGCGGCGCTTGCGGACAGCAACGCAAGCACGGCCAGGGCCGACCAGAATTCCGGCATGGGGATGCTCCGATGGTCTGGCCACGTGGCGCGCTCACGCCTTGCACCCGGTCGCTGCATCAGGTCCGTGCATCAACCCGGCCGCGTCAGGTGCGGCCGGGACCGGTTGCGCAATCGGCTCCTTTCTCACCCCCCCGCAAGCCGAGCCCCTGGTTCAGGATGGGCATCCACCCGCGACAGCGGCTTGGCGACATCCTCCAGGCCCTTTTGCTCCGCATCGACGCCGTAGACCAGGGCGACGACGCCGCCCAGGACCATGATGACTGCGCCCACCAGGTAGCCGTAGAACAAGGGCGTGCGCTCGGTGCCGTCGCCGATCAGCAGCCCGTAGATCGCCGGGGCGATGGCGCCGGCCACCTGCGCGACGGCGAAGAAGTAGGAGATCGCCTGGCCGCGGACTTCCAGGGGGAAAATCTCGCTCACGGTGAGATAGGCGGCCGATGCGGCGGCCGAGGCAAAGAAGAACGCAATGCACCAGAGCAGCGTCTGCGTGGTCGCGGTCAGCGCACCGGCGTGGAACAGGAACGCCGAGGCGGCCAGCACCGCGCCGGCCAGCCCGTAGGTCAGGAAGATCATCTTCCGCCGGCCAAGCGTGTCGAACAGCGGCCCGAGCACGAGCGGCCCAAGCAGGTTCCCGATGGCGAATGGAAAGAAGTAATACTGGGTGGAGGAGGGTGTCGTGCCGTAGAAGTTCTGCAGCACCAACGCATAGGTGAAAAAGATCGCATTATACAGGAACGACTGCGTCACCATCATCGTGATGCCGAGTATGGTGCGGGTTGGGTAATCCTTGAAGAAGACCTGCCTCAGTTGCTTGAACGACACCTCCTCCTTGGCCCGCACCAGCATCGCCCTGCTTTCGGGAACTGGCTCGAGCTTGATGCCCTGCGCGCGCACCGAGGCTTCCGTGTCCTCGACGATGCGCTCGGCTGCTTCGGCCTGGCCGTGGGTGAGCATCCAGCGCGGGCTTTCAGGGATGTGCCGCCGCAGCCAGATGATGATCAGGCCCATGACAGGCCCGATGAGGAAGCCGATGCGCCAGCCCAAGTCCTCGTTGACGTAGGCGGGGTTGAGCAGCCACAAGCTGGCGAACGCGCCCAAGCCTGCGCCGGCCCAGTAGGTGCCGTTGATGGCGATGTCCACGCGCCCGCGATACCGGGCGGGGATCAGTTCGTCGATGGCGGAGTTGATGGCGGTGTACTCCCCGCCGATGCCCAGGCCCGCGACGAAGCGGAACAGGTAAAGGAACCAGACGCTGGTCGCCAGCCCCGCGATCCCGCTGCCCACGAGGTAGATGGCGAGCGTGATGATGAACAGCTTCTTGCGGCCCCAGGTGTCGGTCAGGCGCCCGAAGGTGAGGGCGCCGACGACCTGCCCGATCAGGTAGACCGTGCCGGCGAACGCCACCTCCTGCGTGCTCATGCCGAGCGTCTTCTGGAAGCCGGCGGAGGCGACGAGCTGGATTTCCAGGCCGTCGAGGATCCAGGACACGCCCAGGCCGGTCACCACCATCCAATGGAACTTGGCCCAGGGCAGCCGGTCCATCCGGGCGGGAATGAGGCTGCTGACAACGTCGGTAGAACTGGAACTCGACATGAGCTGGCGCCTCCTTTGTGCCGGGCCTTGTTGGATAAGCCCGGTCGGTGGCCGGGAGCCTGCCTTTCGGTGGGCGGACGGTCAATGAGGGGACGTGGCGGGCAGTGACCTTAGCCTCTGAGATGCCTTCAGTTTGAGGTTGAAGTCATGAGAAGAAACGGATGACAAAGCAATCGAGGTTTGCGCATGAGCAGATCATCGGCGTGCCGGAGGAATGCCAGGCTGACGCCGCAAGTGCGGGATCGGCGACGCGACATTTTAAAGATGGCCGTCAAGGCGATGTTGCGGGAGGTGGAGCATCGGCAGGGTTCTATTTCGCCACTCCGGCCGGCTCACTTGCGTTACCGCGCGGGCGCCCGCATCGACGCGGGCTGTCCCGGCAGCTTCAGCGTGACGCCCGTCGCCGTGAGCTTGCCGTCGGCGATCCGGAACACTTCCAGGTTCTGGTCAATGTAGTTGCCGACGTAAACGTATTGGCCGTTCGGGCTGAATGCGACGCCCTCGGGCAGGCCCCCGGTCGGCAGGCGGCTCACCGCGCGCAGTTCTCCCCCTGAGCCGACCGACGCCAGCACGATCTCGCCGTTTTTCGTGTAGCCCCAGTCGGTCTGCTTGTCGCCGGAGCCGAGCAGCAACGGGATCGCCGCCCATCGTCCGTCCGGCGACAGCGCGAACCCTTCTGCGCCACGCCCCACCGTGGTCAGACCCGCCACGTGCGGGTGCGGACCGCCGGCCTCGATCACCGTCACCGCGTCCACGTTGCTGCCGGTCGCGCCGTTGGCGGAAACGAAGGCCCATTGTCCGTCGGGCGTGATATCGACGTTGTACGGGTTGAACCCGGCCGACATGTCGAGCGACTTGTCGTATGTCACCTCCGTGCCGTTGATCGCCAGCACGCCGACCTTGTTCGCCGTGTTCATCACCGCAAAGGCGCGCCGCCCGTCCGGCGCGATGGCGACGGCGGCCACGTCGTTGCCCATCGGCACCTCGCCGACCGCGCGCACGCTCGTCCCGTCGATGGACAGCACCGAAACGCTCTTCCCGGCCCGGTTGGCGGTCAAGGCGAGGTCGCCCTTGCGCGAAATGGCAAGCCCAGACGGCTGCTTGCCCACCTTCACCGTGTCGATCAGCTTCGGCGGTGCCGCGTCGAGGTCGATGACATACAGCTTGTCGTCCGGCGCGGGCTTCCAGGCCTCGCCGTCCTGCACCGAGTTGACCGAGTTGGCGACCAGGCCGAGCTTTCCGTTCGGCGTGATCTGCAGGTTGGTCGGCGGACCGAGCAGGGAGTTCGTGAGCGTCAGGCTGGCGCGGATGCGCGGGTGGGCCGGGTCGGCCGCGTCCATGACCAGGACCGCGTCGTCGCCGGGCTGGACGAACTTCTGCCCGTTCTGGTCATAAACAACCTTGGAGTCGAGGCCGATCAGGATGTCGGTCGCGCTGGCCCGGGCCTGCTGCCCGGACAACAGGACGGCGCTTGCAAGCGCGAGCGGCAGGCAGATCCGCCTCGATATCATCTTATGCTCCTTCCCATCCGGCCCGTTGCCCGGGCACGTGCGCCGAGGATGGCAGCAGTCCACCACGACGCGCAACAGCCGGGCCTGGCAGGCTTCACGGCCCGCCTTGGAAATGCCGCGCCGGCGTCGCATCGCCGTCACGGCCGGCCCCCATGTTGGCTGGGTTGAGACGCCCTTGCTGATGATCGGAGCCCGTCATGCGTATCGCTTCGCTTGCTTTGCTCGGCCTGCTCGCCGCCCTTCCCGCCGCCGCGCAGGGCTATTACCAAGCGCCACAATACGGCTACGCCGCGCCGCCTGCCTACGGCTATGCCCAGCCGGCGCCCGACGCTTGGGCCTCGGCGCGCGAGGAATGGCACCGTGCCCGGCGTGCCGAGGACATCGCACGCTGGCGTGCGGCGAACGGCGATTACGAGGGCGCCAACCGCGCCCAGTTCTGGGCAGACCGGCATCGCGACAGCGCGCGCCGCGCGGCCGCAACCGCCCGTGGCGGCTGGTAGCGGCGCTCTGACCCACGCTTGCCGAGGCGAGATTGGTGTCCGCGGCGGGATTCGAACCCACGGCCCCAGGATTCATCCCACTTCGGCTTTCGCCGCCGCCCCCGCGAAATGGCACAACCATTTGCACACGGGGCGTTCGTGGTCTGGACTGTCCCTTCACCATAGGTCCGCCGCAAACCCCAGGGAAACCAACGGTTCCTCGGGAAGGTTTGCGGCAGGCCCGTAGGTGCCGCCCGTCCAGTCTCTACACCGTCCCGGTTTTTGGCCGGGCTTGGCTCGGGATCGGCAAGGCGCAAGCGCACCGAAGCGTTCCCCGACTTTGAGCGGATCCACGGCGCCGTTTCCGGGCACCGCGCCCAATTTCGCAACCAGGAATCCTGTGCTCTATCCTGCTGAGCTACGCGGACACACGCCAGCAGCATACAACCACCCGGCGCGCCCCGGCAAGGGTGGCGGCGGGGCGCAGGCCGGTGCAAACTGGCGGGAACGCTGCAAACGGGGGAACCGCCCATGTCCAAGGTCATCATCAGCTGCGCCGTCACCGGCGCCATCCACACGCCCAGCATGTCGGACCACCTTCCGATCACGCCGGAACAGATCGCCCAAAGCTCCATCGAGGCCGCCGAGGCCGGCGCCGCCATTATCCATTTGCACGCCCGCGACCCGGAAACCGGCGAGCCAACCCCCGACCCGGCCGTGTTCATGCGCTTCCTGCCCACGATCAAGCAGTCCACCGACGCGGTGCTGAACATCACTACCGGCGGCGGACTGCAGATGACGCTGGAAGAGCGGCTGGCCGCGCCGATGCAGGCGAAGCCCGAGATGTGCAGCCTCAACATGGGATCGATGAACTTCAACATCTCCCGCGCCGGGGACAAGATCACGAGCTGGAAGCACGAGTGGGAGAAGCCGTACCTCGCCGGCACGGACAACCACATCTTCCGCAACACCTTCCGAGACATCGAAGGCATCGTGAACACCATGGGCCGCGGCCACGGCACGCGGTTCGAGTTCGAGTGCTACGACGTGGGGCACCTTTACAACCTGGCCTACCTCCTGGAGCGCAAGGTCGTCGAGCCGCCGCTGTTCGTGCAGACGATCTTCGGCATCCTGGGCGGCATCGGCGCAGAACACCGCAACCTCCTGTTCATGCGGGAAACCGCGGACCGGCTGTTCGGCCGCGACTACGTGTGGTCCGTGCTGGCGGCCGGGCGGCACCAGATGGCGTTCACCACCATGGCCGGCATCCTGGGCGGCAACGTCCGCGTCGGGCTGGAGGACAGCCTGTACATCGGCCGCGGCCAGATGGCGGCCAGCAACGCGCAGCAGGTCGCGAAGATCAAGCACATCCTCCAAGAGCTGAGCCTGGAGATCGCGACGCCCGCGGAGGCGCGGGCCATCCTGCACCTGAAGGGTGGGGACCGCGTGGGGTTTTGATGATGGCGGAGGGAATGGACGCGGCGGCCCTGCACGCGACGCTGCTGGCGCTCGACACGCACATCGACATCCCTTGGCCGGCCGGCCCGGACTTCTTCGCGGATACGCCGCGGGACCAGACGGGCCGCCGGGTCGATCTGCCGAAGATGCGGGCGGGCGGGATGAAGGCCGGCTGCTTCGCCGCCTACGTGCCCCAGGGACCGCGCACGCCGGACGGGTGGGAGGCCGCGAGCAGCCGGGCGCTCGCGATGCTGGACGCGATCAACGCCATGGGACGGCAGGACGGGAGCGCCCGCGTTGCTTCAACCGCGGACGCGGTCGAGGCGGCGCACCGGGACGGCGCCACCGCCATCATCCCCGCGGTGGAGAACGGCCACGCGATGGGCGAGGACCTCGGCCTGCTCGCGGCGTTCCGGGCCAAGGGCGCGCGCTACCTGACGCTCACCCACAACGGGCACAACGCGCTGGCCGACAGCAGCAATCCGCGCAAGGACCTGGGCGACGCGGAAACGCTGCACGGGGGCTTGAGCGAGCTGGGCCGGGCGGCGGTGGGCGAGCTGAACCGGCTCGGCATGTTGGTCGATGTCTCCCACGTGTCGCGGCAAGGGGCGCTGCAGGCGACCATGCTGTCGCGCACCCCGGTGCTGGCGACGCATTCCTGCATCCGGGCGCTGTGCGACGTGGCGCGCAACGTGGACGACCTGATGCTGGACGCGCTGCGGGACTGCGAGGGCATGGTGAACATCACCGCCGTGCCGAGCTTCGTCCGGCCCGGCGGGCGCGCGGACGGCGTAACCGTGTCCGACTACGTGGACCATATCGACTACGTGGTGAAGCGCTGCGGCCTGGCGCATGTCGGCATCAGCTCGGACTTCGACGGCGGCGGCGGGTTCTCCGGCTGGCGCGACGCTTCGGAAAGCGGAAACTTGACCGCGGAGCTGGTCCGACGTGGTTATAGTGCGGCCGAGATCGCGGCCTTGTGGGGCGGCAACTTCCTGCGCCTGCTGCGCCGCGCCGAGGAGGCCGCCGATGCCGGCTGACGTGATGCCGCGGTTGGGACAGGGCACCTGGCGCATGGGGGAGGGGCGCCGGCCCCGCGCTGAGGAAGCGGCGGCGCTCAGGCTCGGCATCGACCTTGGCATGACGCTGATCGACACGGCGGAGATGTACGGGGAGGGCGCGGCCGAGGAGGTGGTGGCCGACGCGATCACCGGGCAGCGGGAGCGGGTGTTCCTGGTGTCCAAGGTGTATCCGCACAACGCCAGCCGCACCGGGGTGGCGCAGGCCTGCGCACGCAGCCTGAAGCGGCTGCGGACGGACCGGCTGGACCTGTACTTGCTGCATTTGCGGGGCGGGGTGCCAGTCGCGGAAACGGTGGCCGGGTTCGAGGCGCTGCGGGAAGCCGGGCACATCCGGGCCTGGGGAGTGTCCAACTTCGACGTGGACGACATGGCGGAGCTGCCGCCGGGCTGCGGGGCGAACCAGGTGCTCTACAACGTGGGCGCGCGGGGGATCGAGTTCGACCTGCTGCCCTGGTCAGAGGCGCATGGGATGCCGGTGATGGCGTATTCGCCGGTGGGGCAGGGCGGGGCATTGCTTCGGTCGCGGGCATTGGCGGGGGTTGCCCGGCGGCATGGGGTGACAACGGCGCAGGTGGCGATCGCGTGGACGCTGCGGCGGGACGGCGTGGTGTCCATCCCAAAAGCCGGCAACAGCGCGCATGTGCGGGAGAACGCGGCGGCGATGGAGGTGCGACTGACGGGGGAGGACCTGGCGGAGATCGACGCGGCGTTCCCGCCGCCCCGGCGAAAGCAGGCTTTGGAGATGCTTTGAGCAGCAAATCCCGTATTGGCCACGTTGACGTATAGGCTTGCTCGCGCTGCTGGGGCCGCATGTCGGGCGATTGCCTCGAGCCTTGTGCGCAAGAACGGCAGTGCCTGCCGAGGGGAAGACATGGCGGAGCAGCCAACAGACGACGGACCTGACGACGACGTCGGGGGGCGGCTGCGCCAGGAAGCAGCCGACCTGCGCGCCGAGGTCGGCCAGCAG
>CALMAB010000481.1 GCA_937858325.1 uncultured Acetobacteraceae bacterium | reverse complement strand
GTCGCGACGAAGCCGAGCGGGCCGCAGCCGAACCGCTCCATGCGCCGGGTCAGCAACATGCCGAGGGTTTGGTGCGCGTTGCGGCCCTCGAAGCAGTAGGCCACCAGGAACCAGCGGCCGTTGCGCGGAAAGGTCTCCACCAGCAGGTCGTCGGTTCCCGGCAGCTGCGACCGCTCGGTCTGCAGGCCCAGCCATTCGCGGACTTGGGGCGGGTAGTGCGACCAGGCGGCGGGGTCGTGCAGCATGGCGCGCACCCGGGCCGCGAGGTTGGAGGTCAGCGGGTACTTGGACCCGGCATAGGCCGGCACCATCGGCTCGCCGCCGCCCCCTTCCGAAACCTCCACCGTGGTTTCCCGCAGCCGCACGTAGCGCAGCAGCCGCCCAGCGAACATGAAGGTGTCGCCGGGCACCATCATGTTGACGAAGCTCTCCTCCACCTCGCCGAGCGATCCCCCGCCGCGCCCCGCCAACCGCACCTTGAGCAACGGCGCCTCCACGATGGTGCCGAGGTTCATCCGCGCCATGCGCGCCACCCGCTCGCCCCGGATGTGAACCAAGCCGTCCGCGTCGCGGAACAGCTTGCGGTAGCGGTCATAGGCCGCGAGCGCGTAGCCGCCGTCCTCCACGAAGCGCAGCACGTCGTTGAAGTCCGCCCGTGTCAGCCCAGCGTAAGGCGCGGCGCGGCGCACCTCGTCATACATCGCATCCGGGTGGAACGGGGCGCCCGCCGCCATCAGCAGCAGGTGCTGGGCCAGCACGTCCAGTCCGCCGGGCCGCGGTGGGTCGCCGTCCTGCTCGCGCGCCGCGACGCCCTCGATGGCGGCCTCGCATTCCAGCAGCTCGAACCGGTTGGCCGGCACCAGGATGGCGCGCGACGCCTCGTCCATGCGGTGGTTGGCCCGGCCGACGCGCTGCAAGAGCCGGCTCACCCCCTTCGGCGCGCCGACCTGAATCACCAGATCGACCCCGCCCCAGTCGATGCCGAGGTCGAGCGAGGAGGTCGCCACCACGGCGCGCAACTGCCCGGCCGACATCGCCGCTTCCACCTTTCGGCGCTGCCCGATGTCCAGGCTGCCGTGGTGCAGCGCGATGGGCAGGGTGTCCGCGTTGATCTTCCACAGCGCCTGGAACAGCAGTTCGCCCTGTGCCCTCGTGTTGACGAACACGATGGTCATGCGGTGTGCGCCGATGCGCTCCAGGATCGCCGACGCGCTGTTGAGGCCCATGTGCCCGGACCACGGCAGCCGTCCGTCCGGCAGCAGGATCGACAAGGCCGGAGGCGCACGTTCCGCCACCTCGATCAGCTCCGGCACGGCGCCCGCACCCACGTAGTCCAGCAGCGCCCCCCGGTGCGCGACCGTCGCCGACAGGCCGACCCGGCGCAAGCCCAGTACCAGCGCGCCGAGCCGCGCCAGACACAGCGCCAACTGGTCGCCCCGCTTGGTGCCGGCCAGCGCGTGCGCCTCGTCGATCACGGCGGTGGACAGCCCGGCGAACATGGCCGGCGCGTCCGCCTGCGACAGCAGCAGCGCCAGGCTCTCCGGCGTGGTCAGCAGGATGTGTGGCGGCTGTTCTTTTTGCCGCTTGCGGCGGTTGGTCGGGGTGTCGCCGGTCCGGGTCTCAATAGCGATATTCAGCCCCATCTCCTCCACCGGTGCCAGCAGGTTGCGGGCGATGTCGGTGGCCAGCGCCTTGAGCGGGCTGACATACAGCGTGTGCAGCCCGGCGCGCGGCGCCGCGGCCAAGTCGATCAGGCTCGCCAGGAACCCGGCCAAGGTCTTGCCGCCGCCGGTCGGCGCGATCAGCAGGGCGCTCTGCCCGGCCTGCGCCGCCGCGATCATCGCAAGCTGGTGCGGCCGGGGCGTCCAGCCGCGCCGGGCGAACCAGGACGCGAACGGCTCGGGCAGCGCCAGCAATGTTCCCATGGGCCAGACATAGCCCGGGCGGCCCGGGTGTCAAACTAAGCAACCTACCGGGCGGGCACCGGGCAGCTCAGGTCGCCCTCCTTGCAATCGAGGTAGCGGCGCAGGGCTTCGGTGCGGGCCTTTGTCACGTCGGTCTGGCACATGGAAAAGATCATCGGTTGAATGCTGCCGCCCTGCACGCCGGATGCGGAAAACTTGCACTCAGCATCCCGGAACACCACCCAGGCCCGCTGCGCCGCGGTGAGAAGCTGCCGTGCCTCCGTTTCGCTGGACAAGCGGGCCACGATTTGGCGATACACGGCGTTAAGCGCCGCGTCGGCCGCCTTGAACTCGCGGGCGGCGCAGTCGTTCGCCTCGAGTTGCGTGGCCTCCGCGTCGCACCCCGCCCGGGCAACCGGCATCACCGCGGCCTCGACAGCGCCGGCCAGCAGGGCGGCCCGGACCCATCCGATCTTGACCATTGCTCCTCCCCAACATGACAGCCAGGCCGCGATGGTGCGCCCGGCCGGGCGCAGCGCAGTGGACCCCGTTCCGGCACTTTACCCGGTGTCCGCCTCCAATCCATGGTTTTGCGATGCGGCTACGGGCGCCACCCGCTACACTGGCCCCATGCCGCTGCCTTCCTGGCACCCCGACAGCCTGGCCGACCGGCTGCCCTTCCTGCGCCGCCGCGCGTTGCTGACGCAGGCGACCCGCGCCTTTTTCGCCGCCCGCGGCTACACGGAGGTCGAAACGCCCTATGCCGTCCCGACGCCGGGCGAGGAGGTGCATCTGCGCGCGCTCCGTACCGTGATCCGTGGCCCGGACGGCACGGGCCGCGCGCTGTGGCTGCACACCAGCCCGGAGTTTGCCATGAAGCGCCTGCTGGCCGCCGGCGCCGGCCCGGTGTTCCAGTTGGCTCGGGTGTGGCGCGACGGCGAGGGCAGCGCCCGCCACGCCGCCGAGTTCACCATGCTGGAATGGTATCGCCCTGGCCTCCATTTCGATGGCCTGATGGACGAAACGGCGTCCCTGCTCCGCGCCGTGCTGCCGCCGGTCGTGACAAGCGGCGGGATCGAGACCAGCCTCGCCGCGTTTGAGCGGCTGACGGTTGCCGAGGCATTCCTCCGCCACGCCGATGCCGACGTGCTCGGCACCGCGGGCGACGCCGCCGCGCTCGCCCAGAGCGCCGGGGCGGCGCTGCGTCCCGGGGAAACGTGGGAGGACCTGTTCTTCCGCGTGTTGCTGGAGCGGGTCGAGCCGCATCTGGGCCGGGCACATCCCACCTTCCTCACCCACTGGCCCGCTGCCCAAGCGGCGCTCGCCCGGCGCGACCCGGCAGATGGGCGCGTGGCGCTGCGCTTCGAGCTGTTCGTCTGCGGCGTGGAACTCGCCAACGCCTTCGAGGAGCTGACCGACCCGGCCGAGCAACGGGCGCGCTTCACCGAGGACCGCGCCCGGCGCCACGCGCTGTATGGCCCGGATTGGCCGCTGGACGAGGACTTCCTTGCGGCGCTCCGCCACGGGATGCCGCCATCCTCCGGGATCGCGCTCGGCTTCGACCGCTTGGCGATGCTGGCCGCCGGCGCCGACCGCATCGGCCAGGTGCTGTGGCTGCCTGATTGAAACGAACGCCACCGCCGCCAACTTCTGCGCTATGAAGCTCATCCTGCCTTTGCTGCTGGCGGCCGCCCTCGCCGGCTGTGCCCCGGCCTTTGATCGCCCGGCGTTCCTGGCGACGTTCGTGGGCCAGCCGGAGACCGACCTGGTGCGGCGTTTCGGCGTCCCGTCCCGAACCTACGAGACGGACGGCCGCAAGTTTCTGGCCTACTCCGAGCGGCAATCCGAGGTGATCGGGGGCGGCCCGTTCCTTGGCGGCTTCGGCTATTTCGGCTCAGGGCTGGGTGTGGGTTATGACGCCGCGTTCCCGGCCGAGATCATCGAGCGAGCCTGCGAAACCACGTTCGAGGTCGGCAACGGCCGCGTGCTGGCCTGGTCGCTGCGCGGCAACGCTTGTTGACCGGAACGGAACCTGCGGAGCCGCGTTGCTCCAGGATGCGTGATTCGATCAAGCGTGTTGCCTGCCACGCCGCGGTGCTGGCCGGGGTGGCGTTGGCGTTGCCCATCTCATGCGGGCAGCGCAGCGACGGCGTTTATACCGGCGGCATCCAGCCCAGCCCGGCCAGCCGGGTCAACCCCGCTGACCCCGGCTTCACCAACGACGGCGACCACACCCGGTAAAGGCACCCGTGCATGCGTCTGATTATCTTGCTTGCGGCCCTGGCCGTTGCCGCCTGCGGCTTGAGGCCGACCGGTCCCCCCGGGCAGCTCAGCAGCACCGACGTGAACCCGATCAGCGGGGCGCGCGGCGGCACCAATGCAGGGAGCAACCGGTAAGCCGGCGCTGATCAGCGGGCGGCGGCGATGGCGGCGTTCATGGCGCGCACCCCGGCCGCCGGCCCGTCAGGGTGCTGCCACACCGCCCCCACCACCGCGAGGAAGTTGGCGCCGGCTTGCACCAGCGGCGCGCAGTTCGCGGCCGTGATGCCGCCGATGGCGACGCAGGGCAGTTCCATCAGCTCGGCCCACCACGCGAGCAGTTCGGGATCGGCCCGGGTTGGGGCTTCTTTCGTTGCCGTTGGGAAGAACGCGCCGAACGCCACGTAGTCCGCCCCGGCCTCGCCCGCCGCCATCGCGAGGTCCCGGCTGTCATGGCAGGTGACGCCCAGCGTGAAACCGTCGCCCAGCAGCTTCCGCGCGCCCGTTGCCGCCATGTCGGTCTGCCCGACATGCGCCCCATCGCAGCCGGTGCCGACCACCAGATCCGCCCGGTCGTTCACCAGGAACGCGACGCCGCGGGACTGCGCGACCGGGCGAAGCGCGTCGATGGCCCGGCGCCACGCGTCGTCGTCCGCCTCCTTGAGCCGAAGCTGCACTGCCGCCACGTCGCCCGCGTCCAGCGCCCGGGCGAGCACGTCGGCGAACCCGGGGTCAGCCGTGGTCGGCGTGACCAAATAAAGCCGGCACGGGTCCTCTGCGCCCGGCTTCGTAACGTCCATGAAAGCCCCCGATCACCGCTGCCCGCTGGCCCGCGGCTTAGCCGATGGGGATGCGCCTGTCACGCCGAGCCAAGCATCCAGCCGCGGCAAGGCCCCGCGGTCGTTCAAATCCAACGCAGCCGGCGGCTCCGCGAGCAGCAGGGTACCTTGCGCAGCGGCGCGTTCGGCGATGTCGGCATAGGCCGGGCCGGGCCGCAGCACGACCACGCGGCAGCCGAGGCTCAGCGCCTCCAGCGCACGGCCCGGCGC
>CALMAB010000480.1 GCA_937858325.1 uncultured Acetobacteraceae bacterium | reverse complement strand
CGTCAGGACCCCGACCCGGAGGCCATCGACCGGCTGCAGCAGGAGATCGACAGTTTGCGCAGCCAGCTTGCGGACGCCCGGGAGGAGGCGGCGACGGCCCTCGCGGCAGCCTCCCAACGCGTCACCCTGCCCGACCCATCGGCCGCGCCGCTTCGCACGGCCCGCCGTGAACGTTCCGCTAAGCCGAAAGACCCGGCCCAGTCTTGAACGTGCATTTGATCCTGGAAATGAGCTTTTCTTTAGCGGCAATGCGTTTAAAGTCACGCGGTGTTGACGTTTTGCGTGGGTACCGTAATGCTGGTTTCGCCCGATTGGGTGTAAGCCTTTCAGCATCATACCGTGGGGCGGGTCGTGAGTTCCAAGCAAAATCCAGAAGTTGTCCCAGGTAACGGCAAAGCCGGACCGGACGGGCCACCAGCCCGCGCCAGCATCGCGGACCATCATGCCGGGGCGCGCATCCGCGAGCGCCGGGTCATGCTGGGCTTGTCGCAGCAGCAGCTCGCCCAGATGATCGGCGTCACCTACCAGCAGGCGCACAAGTACGAGCGCGGCCTGAACCGCATCTCGGCCGGGCGGCTTTACGAGATCGCGCTGGTGCTGAACGTCCCCGTGAGCTGGTTCTTCGAGGGCCTGGACACCGAGGCGCCGACCGTTGAGCTGTCCCAGCGGCAGCGCATGTGCTTGGAACTCGCGCGCAACTTCGCCGCGATCGACAATCAGAAGCACCAGGAGGCGCTGAGCCAGATGGCCCGCGCCCTTGCGGCGCAGTCGAACTCCGGCGGGGAGCCTTAAAAGCCCTCCGGCCAACGCAGCGCCGGCACCCGCAGCAGGGGAAAGCGCGCCACGCTCAGCACGCCGCCCGCGATCTGCACGGGAACCTCGGCGCCGCCGTCCGGCGCGGCCGCCGCAAGCAGGCCGAGCACCGCCTTTGCCGCCAAAACGGTTTGGCGCGTCAGGACCCCGGCCGCCGCAAGCCCGTCCAGCCCGGCCTCGTAGCCCGTCACGTACACCGTTCCGTCCAGCTTCGGCTGCAGGGTGTCGTCCAACCCGATCCTGACTTGGCCGACCGCGTGCGCGCTGCCCATTGTGAGCCCGATGTCCGACAGGTCCACGGCGCCGCCGGCTCCGCGCCACGCCGTGGCGGCGGCGCGCAGGTCTCCGACGAGCGGGATCGGCGGCGTCACCGACACGTGCAGCGCGAGCGCGTCGATCACCTCCCCACGCATCCCGGCGGAGTCGGGCGGCTTGAGGCGCCGGGCCGACAGGGCCAAGCCGTCCGGCCCATAACGCAGCTGCAACGCCTCCGCCTCGAACAGTTGGGCAACCCCGACCGACGTGCCGGCCAGGATTGCCGCGCCATCGGACGCTTCAAGCTGCAGGTCCCGCGACACGACCGCGAGGGCCGGGCCTGAGCCGAAGCGGATCTGCTGGCCGTCCGCCCGCACGCGCGCCGGGCCAGGACGGGCGCCGGACATCGACTCGGGCCAGCGCAGCGGCACGTCGATGGCCGCCGTCTCGGCCTGCCAAGCGAACGCGTTGCCCTCGACGGACGCCGGCCCGAACCGCAGGCCGGCGCGTCCCGGCCATCCCTGCGGCCGGCCGGGTCCAAGGACCACGCGCCAGCCCTGTGCACGCCAACTCAGCACTTGTTCCGCCACCAGCGCATCCAGGCGCCGCACCGCGCTGAGCCAGACGACGCCATGCGCCAGGCCGGCCGCGACGAGCGCGCCGCCCATCCAGCGAAGCGAGGTCCGAATGACAGCACTGTTCGTCATTCAGCGTTCCCGAGGGTTTCGTGGCCGGCGGTCATCCACAGCGGCATGCCGCGGGGCGCGGTGTGTCATGATAGATGCCGCTTTCCAAAAGGGCGGTGCACAGCGCACGGCGACCTGGAGCTTCTTATTTTGAAAGAACAAGGGATTGCCTAATAAACACGCCTATGGTCCCAGCATCGCCCTGTTGCTGCGTTGCTTTCTGAATGTAATGATAATGTAATAAATGAGGATGTTGCCACGTTCAAGACGGCGTTAGGCCGGACGTTCCACCGGTTTTATGCACAGACTTGTCCACAGAACCACCCAACAGGCCAGCCGTTCGCCAACGTTCCTGAATCGCGACAATCAGCGCCGCTTGCGACAAGCCCGGCGGAATGGGCGGGCCGATCACGACGTGGATCACGCCGGGCGTCTTGCGGAACGCCCGCCGGCCCCAGCACAGGCCGGAGTCGGTGGCGACCGGGATGACCGGCAGCCTGGTCCGGGCGGCAAGCGCCGCGATGCCGGGCCGCAGCTCGGCTTCCACGCCCGGCGCGACCCGCGTGCCTTCCGGGAAGATCACGATCTGCCGGCCCTCCGCCTTGGCGCGGTCGGCGCCGCGCAGCAGGCTGCGGACGGCGCCGAACGACGCGCCGCGGTCCAACGGGATCTGCCCGGCCGGCACCAGCAGCGGGCCGAACAGCGGGATGCGCGCCAGCTCGGCCTTGAACACGTAGGCCACGCGCGGGACCAGGCGCAGCCAGACCAGGGTGTCGAACGCCGATTGGTGCTGCGACGCGATCAGCGCGGCGCCGTCCGCCGGCAGGTGCTCCCGCCCGGCCACGGCCACGCGGATGCCGCACAAGGCCGCGGCCCCAGCGAGCACCAGCGCCGCCCAGCTGCGTGCCACCCACAACGCGTGGCGGGGGGCGAACCAGCGCACGGGAACGCCGCGCAGCCCCATCGCCAACGTCGCCGCGAAGAACCACGCGTTGAACAGCAGGGAGCGGAGCCAGATCACGGCGCGTCCCCGCCCAGCAGGTGCGCCAGGCCGAACCGGACGGCGAGCAGCTTGTCATACTCGCCCGCGAGCACGCGGACGGACGCCGCGGGCGGCGCGCTGCGGAGCGCCGGGGATTGCACCGCGACCGCCTGCAACGCCACGTCCGGCAGGGCGCGCTGCACCTCCAGCAAGGCCCGCGGCACGTGGTAGCCGGCGGTCACGACGATCAGCCGCCGCACGTTGTGCGCCCGTGCCCAGGGCGCGGTTTCCGCCGCGTTGCCCGACGTGCTCTGCGCGGCGTGGCCCAGCGTCACCCGGCTGGCCTGGTCGGCGTCGAGCGGCACCCGGCGCATCAGGTCGGACATGTCCGCCCCGTGCGCCACGCCGGACACCAGCAGATAGGG
>CALMAB010000479.1 GCA_937858325.1 uncultured Acetobacteraceae bacterium | reverse complement strand
CCGCCGCCGCGCTCGCGGCGCTGGTTGCCGAGGGGCGGGATGACCCGGCTCTGCGGGGCGCCGTCGCGCGCCTGCCGGACGCCCTGGCGGCGACGCTCGGCCACGGCTGGGATGCGGCCTTGCCGGCGTTCGGGGCGGCGCAGTCCGCCTATGTGCTGGGCCGCGGCCCCGCCTTGCCGATTGCGGCGGAAGCGGCGCTCAAGCTTAAGGAAACCTGCGTGCTGCATGCCGAGGCGTTCTCCGGCGCCGAGGTGATGCACGGGCCGCTGCAACTTCTGGAGCCCGGTTTCCCGGTGATCGCGTTCCGTCAGGCCGACCCGTCCCGGAACGCGATGGCGGACAGCATCGGCCGCCTGCGGGCCTTGGGCGGCCGGGTATTCGAGGTGTCAGCCGAGGGTTTGGGCCAGCCCGATCACCTGGGCGCCGCCGCGGCGGGGCACCCGGTGCTCGATCCGCTCGCCATGCTGCTCTCCTTCTACGCCTTTGCCGAGTCACTGTCCCGGGCGCGCGGGCATGATCCCGACCGGCCGTCGCACCTGCGCAAGGTGACGGAAACCGTTTGATGGCGCTCCAGGCCCTTTGCGGCGCGCGCATCTTTACCGGCGAGCAGTTCCTTGACGGCCACGCGGTCCTGGTTGACGGCGCCCGCGTCGTGGATGTGCTGCCGACGGCCGACGTGCCGGCCGGGTACTCCCGGCATGACCTTCCCGGCGGCACGTTGGCGCCCGGGTTCATCGACGCGCAGATGAATGGCGGCGGCGGGGTGCTGTTCAACGAGACCCGGACTGCCGAGGGGGTGGCCGCCATCGCCGCGGCGCACGCGCGCCATGGGACCACCGGCCTGCTGCCGACCTTCATCACCGACCGCGGGGACCGCCGGGCGGAGGCGGTGGCAGCGGTCCGGGACGCGGTCGCGGCGGGGGCGCCGGGCATCCTGGGCATCCACCTCGAAGGCCCGTTCCTGGCGCCGGCGCGCAAGGGGGCGCATGATCCCGGCCTGATCCGCCCGATGGCCGACGCGGACGTCGATACGCTGCTCGATACGGGCCTCCGCACCGTGCTGCTCACGGTCGCGGCCGAGGCGGTGTCGCCGCCCCAGATCAGGCGGCTGGCGGAGGGCGGCGTCATCGTCAGCCTCGGCCACAGCGATGCATCCTACGAGGCCGCGGCGGCGGCGGCCGATGCCGGGGCGCGGGGCGTCACGCACTTGTTCAACGCCATGTCGCAGCTTGGGCATCGCGCGCCCGGCCTGGTCGGCGCCGCGCTGGACCACGGCGGGCTGTGGGCCGGGCTGATCGCCGATGGCCACCACGTCCACCCGGCGGCGCTGCGGGTCGCGCTGCGGGCCAAGCAGGGTCCGGCGCGGCTGTTCCTGGTCAGCGACGCGATGCCGCCGGCCGGGTCAATGGACGACAGCTTTACGCTCAACGGGCGAACCGTGACCCGGTGTGACGGGCGGCTGACGTTGGCGGACGGGACGCTGGCGGGGTCGGATCTTACCATGGACCGGGCGGTCCGCTTCGCCGTCGAGCACCTGAACCAGCCGCTCGCGGAGGCGCTGCGAATGGCGAGCCTTTACCCGGCGCAGTTCCTGCGGTTCGATGCGGAGCGGGGCAGGCTCGCGCCGGGGTTCATGGCGGACATGGTTCTCCTGGACGACGACCTGTCGGCGCGGGCGGCGTGGATTGCGGGCGTCACGCCAGGCTCCGGGCATCCGCCTCCATCAGCTCCGGCCCCATGAACAAGGAGCTGCGGTCAAGCCGGGTGTGGAGGGCGAACCGCTCCGGCGTGAGCGGCCCGGGCCGCCCGATGAGATAGCCCTGCACCTCGTCGCAGCAATATGCCTGCAGGATCTCAAGCTGCGTCTGGTGCGCGACGCCCTCGGCGCAGACTGTCATGTCCAGCCCGGCGCCCAATTGCAGCACCGCGCGGGTGATCGCCTCGGTGCGCCGGCAGGTGCCCAGGTTCTCGATGAACAGGCGGTCGAGCTTCAGCCTGTCGAACGGGATGATCCGCAGATAGCTCATGGACGAGTAGCCGGTGCCGAAGTCGTCCAGCGACAGGCCGACGCCCACCGCCTTCAGTTGCGCAAGCTCCCGCTGGGCGTTGCCCGTGTTGTCGATGAACACGCGCTCCGTGACCTCGATCTCCAGCCTGCTGGGACTGAGCCCGGTGTCGCGCAGCGCGGCTTCCACGGCGTGCGACAGGTCCTCGCCCTCGAACCAATAGGCGGACACGTTCACCGCGGCGCGGAACGGCTGCGGCCAGCGCTGCGCCTCGGCGCAGGCGGCACGGAGCACCCAAGTGTCGAGCTGCTTGTACAGGCCGAGCGCTTCCGCGATGGGCACGAAGGTGCCGGGCGACACCTTGCCGCACCCCGGGCGGTTCCACCGGACCAACGCCTCGAACCGCTGGAGCACGCCGGTCAGGCAGTTGACGATGGGCTGCCAATGCAGGTGGAGCTGCCCGGCGTCCAGCGCCTCCCGCAGGTCGCGCTCCAGTTCGCGCCGATTGGTTGAAGTACGGTCCTCGGACAGCGAGGGCAGGATGGCCGAGGCGTCGTCGTCGATGCGCGGCTCGGCATCGGCCCCGCGGCGGTCGGCTGCGTCCTCCTCTGCGACGATCTGCCCGTCCTCGCCCTGTTCGGCGCGCCGGGCATTCAGGCTGAGGCTCGAACCATGCGGCATCGTTGATCCCTACCGTCTGCGGAACGCTGGATGCGGCTCCAGGCGTCGTCCTTTGGCCATTATGCCCTAAATGTGCGCTAAACCGCATAAAGCAAACTGCACATCCGTACTCTTTTCGGATTGGTCATTTTCGACCTTTGGAACCATTGATTGATTTTCTCAGGCAAAACTCTTGTAAACCTGTGGCGAACCAGGCCGAAGCGGAACGGGTTGTGCTGCTTACAAAACGATTGACAAAGCTCGCGCGTTTTATGACGAAAAGGAAAAACGTTCGGAAGCAGCCGAACCTGCCCAAGTACATGCCTGTTTTGGGTCGCCCACGAGGCGTCACAACTCTGATGAACACTGATGGATCAACTACGACGGAATGTTCGTAGTGTTTTAGAAACAATATAGAAATCTTTGGCTGTCGGTCAGGCAGCACGCAGGGTTGCCTCGAGGCGGTCGGCGGCTGATTGCCAAGTGAAGCGCTGGACGTATTGGTGCCCGGCGTTGGCAACGCGAGCGCGCAATTCGGGCTGGTCCAGCAGCGTCGCGCAGGCTTGGGCAAGCAGTTCCGGCCGTTGCGGTGGGACAACGAGTGCCGTTTGGTGATCAAAGGCGTAGTCGCGGCATCCGCCGTTGTCCGCGGTCACGAGCGCGGCTCCGCACGCCATCGCCTCGACGGCCGGCAGACCCCATCCTTCGTAGTGGGATGGCAGCAGGAAGACGGCTTGCTGGTTGTAGAAGTGCAGCAACTGGCCTCCTGTGGGAGAGGCGAGCCAAGTGATCCAGCTTGGCAGCTCCATGCGATGGTTGCCGAACCCGGTCACTTGAAGCCGCTCTCCGTAACGCTCGCGAAGCCGTCGCATCGCTTCGATCGCGTCGGTTGTGCCCTTGAAACTCTCTCCGCGGATCGGAAAGCCGACGGTCAGCGCGGTTCTGGCTTCGGGTGCGACCTCGGCACGGAAGGCGTTGAAATCCAGTCCGCAGGGGATCAGCGCCGTGATGGTGCCGCCCGCGGCGGTGATCGCGTTTTGGCCGGTCGTCGAGGTTGCGATAATCGAGAATGGGTAAGTGTAGGTTGAGGTGATCTTGCGTTTGGTCGCCGGGTCGGCGGTCATGAGATATTCGTAGTCGTAGGCGATGTAGAACTTTTGCCCGCACCGAGCAGGGGCATTCTTGGCCTTCTCGGCCGTGTCCCAGGCCGTCGCGATGAGGATGTCGGCGGATGGGAGGGCCGGGCCTTGCAGGCTTCGCACGAACCTCACGCGCACCTTGCGATGGAGGGGAAAGAACGGCGTGAGCGGGCGGTGCAGGAGCCGGTTTCTCCATCCCCAGCGGAGTGTGTCGAATCTGTCGTGGAGAGAACCGCGCTCGTTTGGGAAACGCGCAAACACGATTGATACGTCATGGCCGCGCTCGGTCAGCATGTTTGCGTAAGCATAATGGACGTGGTAGCCGCCAATCGGCTGGGTGAGGTAGGCGGGAAGCAGGATCGAAATTTTCAGCTGGGGTTTCGTGGATGGATGGCGACTCATGATCCGCTTTGTTCCAATCCTACTTAGCCTCGCCGAGGAGTCCGAGCCAGGCATGGGGAAAACGCCTTAAAAGGAAGCGGAGCGGGTTCGGCATACGGCTCCTGATGTCGAAACATCCGCCTATGCCGAGCCACCCATGCCATAGCCCGGCCGTGATCGCGTCGATGCCAGGCACATTCGCCGGCATCCGAGCAATCTGTTTGAGTTGGCGTACCAGCACCCACAGCAATATCCGAAGATATCGCCAACCTTTGCAATACTTGCCCCAGGTAAGAATTTCATTGCGGGTGTAAAAATAAAAGTAGTGCGGCTTGATGAGGTCCGGCGTGTTCCGCGTATCTTTCGAGCCATGGTAAACGTGAGTGTCGAGAACGCTCAGGTTCTGGTAGCCAGCCTGACTGCTCCTGATCGAATAGTCGATGTCTTCCCAATAGGCGAACAAACGATCGTCGAAGCCGCCGATGGCTTGATAGAGGGAGCGACGGACCAGGAGTGCGGTGCCGTGCAGGATGATTCGGTCCGGGAAGTCGCGTTGCCACGCCTGCGCCTGACCGACATCGTATGTCGGCTGGTACCCGGGCTGGGACAGGTCGAAGAGGCCGCAGCCCAGCTGCACGAGGCTGTGATCGTCGGCTTCGAGGATCAGCGGGCTCAGAAGACCGATCTGGCTGTTTCGCTCGGCAACCGTTACAAGGTGGTCCAGTGCATCTGGTTCCGGTATCGCATCATTGTTGAAAAGCCAAACGTAGTCCGCACCGGAGTCGAAACCCTTCTGCATTGCGAGGTTGCAGCCGCCGACGAAGCCCAGATTGGTCGGGAGAAGGAGCAGTTCGACGCGGTCGCGGTCCTCAAGCTGCTTCAGGGTGCGCGGTGAGTCGTCCACGGAGCCGTTATCGACGACGAGGAGGCTGCGGTATGGAAATGTTTGTTGCTCAAGCGCATCGACGCAACGAAGCGTGTCGGCCGCGCCGTTCCAATTGAGGACAATGATGTCAACAGCTGCTTTCATAACGCATGTGTCTCGCACGGCTCGTTTCTGATCGCAATGATTCACGATCAACCGACGCCTGCACAACCGAGCGCACGAGCGGCCCTCATGGTCGTGTTCGCCAACAGGTACGCGGTGCTCGTGCTGAACGTCGTTTCTCTGACAGCAATCGCACGTCTGGTCACTCCCGCGGAGACCGGCCTGTTCTCGGTGGCTGCGTCGATCGTCCTTCTCGCTCAGGCCCTGCGTGACTTCGGCATAGCGGAGTTCCTTGTCCAGGAGAAGGAACTCACGGACGACAAGATCCGAACGGCTTTCGGCTTGAACTTGCTTCTAGCTTGGAGCCTCGGGGCGGTAATTTTTTTCCTGCGAAACTGGATCGTCGAAGTCTATCAAGCGCCGGAACTGGGGAGACTGGTGGCAATTGGTTGCCTGTCGTTGCTGGTCGCGCCGTTCAGCAGCACAATCCTCGCCTTGTTGAACCGGGACATGAACTTTGTCGCCTTGATGAAGGTTTCCGTCCTGAGCAGCTTGGTCGGTTTGGTTGTTTCGGTCGGAGCGGCTGCGCTGGGCGGCGGGGCCACAGCCTTGAGCCTTGGAATGCTCGCAAGCAACGTCACGACTGCCGTCACCGCCGGGTTCCTGCTGCCCTCGTGGGAGCACCTGATCCCATCGCTTCGCGAGTGGCGGCGCCTTTCCGCGTTCGGCCTTTTCATCAGCGGGACGAACCTCGCCAACCAGCTGGGAGCGCGGGTGCCGGAGCTCGTCCTTGGGCGGCTTCTCGGCTTCGCCGCTTTGGGGCAGTTCAATCGTAGCCGCGGGATCGTGTTCCTGTTCTATGAACTGATCGTCTCGAGCGTCAACACGGTCGCGTTCCCGGCCTTGTCGTCGGCCCATCGCGAAGGGCATGACCTGCGCGAACCCTACATACGGTGCACCACCTTGGTGAGCGGCACGGTTTTGCCCGTGCTGGCGGTGTTCTCGCTTGTTGCCGACCCGTTCATCCGGGTCGCCTTCGGCCCGAACTGGGTGGAGGCTGCCCGCATGGCTCCTCTTCTCGCGATGGGAGCCGGCATCGCAGTGCTCGCCCCGATTTCCAGCCAAGTGTTGAGCGCGACCGGCCAAGTGCGGCTGCTCCTGCGACTCACCTTGCTGACCCAACTCAGCCTCACTTTCTTCATGGCGGCTTTCTCGGTCTTCGGGTTGATGTGGCTTGCGTTCGGCCTTGTCCTGCACAACATCGTTGCGCTGGTTCTGACGGCCGACGCGCTCCGTCGGTGCATTGGCCTGCAGCTAGGGCAGCTGTTGCGGGCCTCCGTCCCCAGCATCGGTTTGACGGTCGGTTCCACGATAGTGCCAGCGTTGTTCCTGCTTTGGCGGAAGTCGTTCGGCGATCTGCCGTTGTTTACGCTGGCCTGCGTCGCGGCGCTCGCTACGGTGTCGTACCTGTTTTGCGCCTACGCGTTCAGGCATCCTGTCACAGCCGAGATCGCTGTCCTTCTGCGACAAACGTCGTCGGTGCTCCGCCGGCGCCCACGGGCAGTCGTCCCGCCCGGGTGACCGACGGTGTGGTGCTGGACGTGTGGTTTGGCGGTTCCAAGCTGATCAGGCAGCGCATCTCGACGGGATGGATGCCAGACGTGTAGTGCCAAGTCTCATTGACCACCGCGCATGGCTGTCATCGCGAGGCCCGCTTGGGCCGTGGCGATCCAGGGCGACACGGCCGGGCTTCGTCGCCCAGCCCTGGATTGCCGCGCTCCGCTCGCAACGACGAGGGTGAATGGGTTCCAGTCAACGAGCCCTGGTGCAAGCCGGGTTCCATCCGGCTTTGGGGCTACGACGTCCGTTCCCCTGAGACACGCCTTCGGTCAACCCAGGCGGCAGCACGGGACTGAAGACCAAAAAACCTATGGCAGTGTTTGCGGCAACGATGACAGATTGCCGTCCACACGTGACTCGCTGAATTCGTTTCACCTCATCGGGTTGTTCAACCACTCGAAACCCATTCGTCAAGGACCGAGGCGACCCGGTCGGCCACCGGGTCGAGGGCTGCACCCCAGTCGCGTGGCAGGGTGCTTGCTGCTGATCCGCGGTGGCCGCTGTTGACGCGGGCGGCACTCTGGACCAGGCCATGCGCCACGGCCTCAACGCTCGGCTCGACCGCGACGATGTTCTCCGACATCGCTGCCAAAGCCTCACGGGTCTTCGTGGCGAAGATGGTGGTGATCGACAGGCCGCCGCACGCAGCCATCTCCAGCACGGGATAGCTCGTATGGGGCGACAGCATGGGGCAAAGCAGCACGTCTGCCCCGCGCAGCACGTCGCCGTAGCCGGCGTAGTCCGTCCACGGCGCCCGGCGCAGCACGTGCCCGTGGCCGAGCGGCAAGTCCGGAACGCTCCCTCGGCTGCCAATCGACAGGAACTCCCACCCGGCAAACGCCGGGTCAGCGGCGGCCTGGCGCAATGCCATGAGGCCCAGGCCGAAAAGGTTGCGGGCGTTGGTCGGCCGCGCGTAGAACAGCAGGCGTCGGGGGCGGGGTGGCGCGCTTGCTGCGCCGGGATGGAACAAGGTGGCGTCCACCGCCGGCTCGAAGATGATGGCGCGGTCTCGCACGGCCGGGTCGCTCAGCCGCCCGAGAGGTTGGGTCAGCAGGTAATCGGCCAACGTCGCTTGGTTGATGATCGGCCAGTAGTCCATCCCGTAAGTCTCGACCGCCAGCGCGAAGTTGCTGGACCACGGGTAGAACCCTGGCTCGAACTCCTGCAGCATGTAGAAGAACTGGCGGCACGGCATCCTTGGCAGCACGGCCTTCAACTGCTGCGCGGTTGTCCAATGCGTGGCCAGGAAGACGTCTCCAGGGCCGAGCTGCAAGGGCGAGCCTGCCTGCGCCGCGCTGGCGACCTGGATGCTTGGGACGTCGCCCCCCAGCAGCTTTTCCGCGTGGCTGTGCAGCCACTTTGGATCAATCGTCGCGGCTGCCACCGTGGACACCAGGCGGATCGGCACACCGTGCCTCGCGATCCGGAACGCGAGGTTGATGACGGTGTTGGGGCCGCCGGTCATTCCCATCACGGACCAGGCCGCGTCCAGGACATTGAGCGTCGGCACCTTGGCAGCCGAGGGGTCGTACCGCACGTGCATCGGCGTCGCGTGCAGGACGTCCAGGAGACGTTGCTCGAACAGTGCCGGATTCGTGAATTGCAGGACGTTTCTTGCCAAACGTTCTGGATCACGGCGCAGCAGTCTCACATTTTCTAACATCTTTTTTGGAAAACGTTGAAGTCGCACGAGGTCGCTTGGCTTCAATGCGCTTCTCCAGTGCAGCGCGGGCAAAAACATCGCCCTGCTAGATAGCTGTTGCCGAACTTGAAAGCGAGAGCAAACCCAAACGATCACGCTGCCTAGAAATTCTGCCAAATAACGAGTTCGCAATGCCGGGTTCGGGAACGCGCGGCACGCCAGACCTGATTCCGAAGCAGCGCACGACGTTGCGGCCTGTAACTCAGGTCCTCTAGAACCGACCCCATGACCTCTCCCTTCTTCAACGCTCCCCGCCCGGCGATGATCTCGGCGGGGGCGCGAGTCTGCACCTTGGTCATCGATGCGGAAGAAAGCTTCAACTGGGAGTCACCCGTCCGGGGGACAGCCTACACGACGTCGTGCATGCGCAACATCGGCGAGCTGCACAGGCTCGTCGGCGCTTATGGCCTCGTGCCGGCCTACCTGCTGACCTACCCGGTGCTCGAGGACATCGACGTCGTCCGCAACCTGCGTCGCCAGGTTGGGAACGGCGCGTGCGTCCTGGGCGTGCAGCTGCACCCTTGGGTCACGCCCCCGTTCGGCGATGAGGTCGGCACGCGCTTCTCGTTCTCGGGCAACCTTCGCTCCGACCTCGAAGAACGCAAGCTGGTCACCCTGAAGTCCAAATTCGTGGAACGCTTCGGCTACGAGCCGCTGGTTTACCGAAGCGGCCGTTACGGCGTGAGCCGGGACACCGCGGGACTGCTGGAACGGCACGGTTTCGCGGTTGACACCAGCCTCGCCCCCCGCACGACGTTCGACGCCGAGGGAGGGCCGGACACCACGGCCCTCGATTACGAGTTGTTCTGGTTCGGCAAGGAGCGCAACCTGCTCGAGGTTCCGTTGTGCCGCAGCGTCGTGGGCTGGGCCGGGTTGGCGGCGGACCGCTTGTATCGCAGCCTCAACAGATCCCGCGCGGCGCACAGCCTCGTTTCTGCCGTGCTGAGCCGATCCCGCTGTGCCGAGCGCGTCACCCTCTCGCCGGAAGGCAACGACTTCCCCGCCATGCGGCGCCTGGCGAACGGCTTGTGCGCCAGGGGCCAAACCATCCTGGCGTTGAGCTTCCACAGCTCGTCCCTGGAGGTGGGCGGCAGTCCCTACGTCATGGCTCGCGCCGATCTGCACGCGTTCTACGACCGCTTGTCCGCTGTGCTGGATTACCTCGCAAGCGCCCTCGGTTTCGGTTTCGCCGACATCCTGCACGTTCCGGACTACCTCTTGGATCCCCCTCCCATGACCTCGCCCTGCGATCTGACGATCCCCGCCGGCGCCAATGGAGAAGGCGGTTGAAACCGCCCGGAGGCGTCCTGCTGATCGCGAGCAACTTCCCGCCCGTGCGCGGCGGTTCGGCCGTCGTGTATGACAACCTTGCCCGGAACGCGGACGGGCGGATCGTCGTGCTCACGTCCAAGATCAACTACCGGGACGGCCTGCCCATCATCGGCTGGCGCGAGCATGATCGGCACGCGCCGTATCGCATCGTGCGCCTCCCGTTGCTGCGCACCAAGCTGCAGGACGGGCAAGTCGGACTGGTCCGGAAGCTTCTGCTCATCGTCAACGACGTCTGGATCAGGCTACGCCTCCTTGCGACGGCCCTGGTCGTGATCCGGCAGGAGCGCATCTCGGCGGTCTGCATCGGGGAGCTTCTGGCAAGCGGCTGGATGCTCAGCATCCTGCGCTGGCTGCCCAGGATCCGTCCCCTGGTTTACGTGCACGGCGAGGAGATCACGACCGAGGACGGCTACGACAAGGGGGGCCGCCGACGCCGCCAGGCCCTGCTCGCGGACCGGATCGTCGTCGTCAGCCGGTTCACCCAGGCGGCGATTCGTTCAGTGCTCGGCCCGAGCGCCGATGCCAAGCTGAGCCTGATCGGCAACGGGGTCGATACCAGCCGCTTCAACTGCGGAGAAAGACAGCCGGAACTGGTCGATCAATATGGCTTGCGAGGCCGGTTCGTCTTCGTGTCAGTGTGCCGGCTGCTGGAGAAGAAGGGCATAGACAATGCCATCCGCGCGTTTGCCGAACTGGACGTGCTCGATCAAAGCTGCAGCTACCTGATCGTCGGGATGGGGCCGTTCCAGGAGGAATTGCGGCAGATTGCCGCCGCGACCGGCGCCAAGGACCGGATCATGTTCACCGGCGAGGTGACTGACGACGACCTGGTCGATCATTACCGTCTCGGCGACGTCTTCGTCATGCCGAACCGTGAGCTTGCCAACGGTGATACCGAGGGGTTCGGCTTGGTGTTCCTGGAGGCCAACAGCTGCGGGTTGCCGGTGATCGCCGGGCGGGACGGCGGCAGCACGGATGCCGTGTGCCACGGGCAGAACGGCCTCGTCGTCAACGGGAACTCGGTTGCGGACATCGCGTCGGCAATGGCGGCCTTGCGGTCCGATGCCCGGTTGCGCGCCAAGCTGTGCCATGGTGCGCGCGCCATGGCAGCCGCTGCCGATTGGAAGGCGAAGGCTGCGCTGTTCATGCGGCTGTGTGCCGGCGAAACGGACACCTCGCGCGCGGGCGAGTTGCCCAGGGCTTCGGTCCCGCAGCCAGGTTCCCCGGCTTCGAGTGAGGCGGGCCGCCGAACAGCGTAGGTGGTGTGGAGCGGGTGGACTCGTCCGTTTGCTCCGCGCCGCCACGAGCGCAGTACGACTCGGGCTTGGCCGTCCGCCCGAGCCCATGGTACTCCCGCCCGGC
>CALMAB010000478.1 GCA_937858325.1 uncultured Acetobacteraceae bacterium | reverse complement strand
TTCCTGGATTGGGGCGGCGGCTTGGTTTGGATCGCCGGCCCTCCTGCCCTGCACGAACGCGTGTCCGCGGCGGCGCTGGCCGGGCGCGGCACCTGGACCCTGCTGCGCGCGCCCGAGCCGATGCGCGCCGCCGTGGACGTGGTGCCGCCGGAAGCCCCGGCGCTCGCCCGCATCACCCGCCGGGTCAAGACCGCCATGGACCCCGCCGGCATCCTCAATCCCGGCCGGCTCTACGCCGGCGTGTAGGCCCGCCGGCGTCGCCGGCATGAAAGCCCGCCGGCGTTGCCGGCATGAAAGCCCGCCGGCGTTGCCGGCATGAAAGCCCGCCGGCGTTGCCGGCATGAAAGAAGGCCATGCAAACCAACTTCACCGCCGAGCAGCTCGTCGATCCCGCCATCCAGTCCAGCAACCAGGTGCTGCGCACCTGCGTCCACTGCGGCTTCTGCACCGCCACCTGCCCGACCTTCGTGCTGTTGGGCGACGAGCTGGACAGCCCGCGCGGGCGCATCTACCTGATCAAGGACATGCTGGAATCCGGGCGCCCGGCGACCGAAGAGGTCGTGCGCCACGTGGACCGCTGCCTGTCCTGCCTCGCCTGTATGACGACGTGCCCGTCCGGCGTCCACTACATGCACCTGGTCGATCACGCGCGGCAGTACATCGAGGAAACCTATACCCGCCCCTGGCACGAGCGGATGCTGCGCAACGTCCTGCAGATGGTCCTGCCGCGCCCGGCGCTGTTCCGCGCGGCGGTGCTGGGTGCGCGGGTGGCCCGCCCGGTGCGCCGGCTGATCCCGCGGGGCAGCACCTTGGGCGACCGCGTTCACGCCATGCTGGACCTGGCGCCGGGCAAGCTGCCGCCGTCCGGCGCCATGCAGTCGCCGCAAGTCCACAAGGCGGAGGGCACGCGGCGCGGCCGGGTGGCGCTGCTGGCCGGCTGCGCGCAGACCGTGCTGGCGCCGTCGATCAACGAGGCCACGATCCGCCTGCTGACCCGGCTCGGAATCGAGGTGGTGATCGCCCGCGGCGTCGGCTGCTGCGGCGCGCTGACCCACCACATGGGCCGGCACGACCCGGCCATGGCCAGCGCCCGCGCCAACATCGCCGGCTGGACGCGGGAGATCGAAGGGGACGGCCTGGACGCCATCCTGGTCAACACCAGCGGCTGCGGCACCACGGTGAAGGACTACGGCTTCATGTTCCGGGCGGAGCCGGCGGAGTGGGCCATGAAGGCGGAGCGGGTGTCGGCGCTCGCCATGGACATCTCGGAATACCTGACGACCCTGGACTACGCCCCCGCCCGGCCCGCGCCGGCCCTGCGCGTCGCCTACCACGCCGCGTGCAGCCTGCAGCACGGGCAGCGCGTGCTCAACGAGCCGAAGGCGCTGCTGCGGAAAGCGGGCTTCACGGTGGTGGAGCCGGCGGAGGGCCATCTGTGCTGCGGCTCGGCCGGCACCTACAACCTGGTGCAGCCGGCCATCGCCGGGCAGTTGCGGGAGCGCAAGCTCGCCAACATCGCGAGGACCAAGCCGGACCTGATCGCCGCCGGCAACATCGGCTGCATCACCCAGCTCGGAGGGAGCGGCACGCCGGTGATCCACACGGTGGAGCTGCTGGATTGGATGGCGGGCGGCCCGGCGCCGGCCGGCCTGCCGCAGGTGGCGACGGCCGTTCCCGCCTGATGCGGCCCCGTCTGGCACCATACCAGGCGGCCCTGCTGGTTCTGCTGGCCGGCTCGGCCATAGCGTCTGGCGGGGCGTTCGGCCAGACGCGCCCCGGCCCGACGCTTGACAACCTGCTCACCGCGCTGCGCAACGCGCCGAACGAGGACGCCGCCGCCGCCCTGGAAGCGCAGGTGCGCGCGCAATGGATCGAGGCCGCAAGCCCCGCGCTCCGCCTGCTCCTGGTGCGGGGCTTGCGGGAAATCGGGGACGGCCAGCCCAACGACGCCGTGGACAGCTTCGACGCGGCGCTCGACCTGGATCCTGACCTGATCGAGGCCTGGCGCGGCCGGGCGCAGGCGCGGGCGCGGCTGGGCGACATGGCGGGGGCGGTGCGGGACATCCAGGAGGTCCTGAAGCGCGAACCCCGCAGCTTCGCCGCGTTGCAGGACCTGTCCCGCATGGCGGAAGCGCGCGCTGATTGGCGCGGCGCGCTGGCGGCGCACCAGAAGCTGCTGGAGATCGACCCGCACAGCCCCGGCGGCCAGGCCCGGCTGCGCGACCTGAAGCGCCGGGCGCTGGGCGACGACACCTGACGCTCGCAGGCAGCGGCGGCCAGCAAAGGAAGTGCCGATCCGCCGCAGCGCCTACGTCTTTTTTCGGATCGACCGTCTAAAAAGCGGCTCGGCTCGCTTTTTCTGGCGGGCGGCGGTTGCAAAGGGTACACTGCACGGCAGGCACCCTGACCTCAAGCGGTCGCGAATCGGATAAGCAAGCAACAAGGGATCGTCCTGCAGGGAAGGCCATGCTCGGGCAGCGGCCTGCAACTCGCACCAGGAGACACCAGTTGGCGCCTGCAAAGACTGAGTTCGTTCCCCATGCCGTGGCCCAGCACCGCCCCAGGCGCCTCCGCCGCATGGCCGCGCGCCTGCCCGTTTACGTGGCCAACATGCGCGAGCATCCCCAATGGCTGGCAATGTTCGCCCTGGGGCGCTTCCTCCCGGTGCGGCAGGCGCTTTGGCGCTTGGCGCCCGAGGGCGCGTCGCCGGATCCCGGCGGCTCCATGTTCGGGGGCAGCACGGTGCCGGGCGCGGTGGACACGCTGCGGGCGGAGGGCCTGTTCACGGGCTTGCAGCTGCCAGCCCCGGTGTGCGAGGCGATCCGGCGCTTCGCGGAAACGACCCCGTGCTTCGCCAACCTGAGCCGCCGGGTCGAGTTCCTGCCATCGGCGCACGGGGACGCCGTGGGGCGCCTGGGCCGCCCGGTCCTCACGGGCCACTACTTCGACCGCGTGGAAACGTGCCCGGCCGTGGCGATGATCCGTGGCGACCCGTTCCTCCACGCGGCGGCGGCGGGCTATCTCGGCGGCGCGGCCCGCGTCATCAGCACGCGCCTGTGGTGGAGCTTCCCGGCCAACAGCGCGAGCGACGCGGACCTGAACCTCGCGTCGCAGGAGAAGCTGCACTTCGACCTTGATGACTGGCGCGCGCTCAAGTTCTTCTTCTACCTGACCCCGGTGGACCACGGCGGGGGGCCGCACGTCTACGTCCGGCGGACGCACAACCGCCGGGTGGCGCGGCACCAATGGACCTTGATGGTCGGCCATCCGAACGAGGAGGTCCTGAACGCCTATGGCCCCGAGAACATGACCACGGTGCTGGGCGGGGCCGGGCACGGCTTCGCGGTGGACCCGTTCGGCTTC
Source organism: uncultured Acetobacteraceae bacterium (assembly GCA_937858325.1). Taxonomy (GTDB): domain Bacteria; phylum Pseudomonadota; class Alphaproteobacteria; order Acetobacterales; family Acetobacteraceae; genus CAHJXG01. The sequence goes on along the minus strand of CALMAB010000478.1, from coordinate 1,369 downwards.
CACATGGGAACGGTGGTCCGCACCGCGCCCCGGCTGATGCTGGAGGTCGGCTTCGGCGTGTCCTCCGTGCTGGGCCACCGCTTCCACGGCGAGCCGGCGGGGTGAGGCGTTAAGCCTCCGACGTGGGCGGCGTGCTAGATAGGTCCACGTCCTCGTAGAACTCGTGGACGGGGACGGCGATGCCGAGTTCCGGGATGTCCAGGGTCTTGTCTGCGGTCAGGGCGGTGGCGGTCCAATCGGCTGTGCCGCTTGTCCGCGAGAGCACGGTGAGGTCGGCGCTGCGGTATTCGAGAATGACGTAACGCCGGATCGACGGAACGGCACGATACTCAATAAGTTTATCGATCCGATCCGCGCGGCCAGAAGTGGGGCTGACCACCTCGAACACGACAACGACATTGGGGACAAGCCGCCCTGTGCCGGGGATCTTGGCACATGTCACCAAGGCGTCGGGATAGCGCACAGCGTCGCCAATCGTAGCAAGGCCGGCATCCGGGCCGAGCACTCTGCAGCCACTGCCGCGGAGGCGGGTGCGCAGGGCGGACCAGGTGTTTTGGCAGATTATACTGTGGTTGTTCGAGCCGCCAGTCATAGCGACCGGCTGGAAGCCGTCGAACTCATAGCGTCCTTCTTGGGCCTGTGCCCAATTGAAGAACTGGTCCCGGGTCATGGACGGTTGGCGGAGCGCAACGTTCATGGAGGTGATCGTAGCAAGCCTCAGCCAGGATCGGGAAGCGTGATCATACGGAACGGCGGCCGGAACGCGGCGGGCGTCTTAAGAACGTGCTTGGATCAAGCCACGGGCGGCGTGCCGGGCAGGTCCACGCCCCTATAGAATTCCTGCACCGGCACGGTGATGCCGAGTTCCGGCATGTCCAGGGTGTCCCCTACCGCCAGCGTGGTCGCGGTCCAGTCAGCCGCGTCACTGTCGCGCGAGAACACGGTCAGGGCAGCGTTGCGGTAATCAACGACCACGTAGCGCCGGATCGACGGCACGGCGCGATACTCCTGCACTTTCTCAATTCGGTCGGGTCGGTCGGAACTCGGGCTGAGCACCTCGAACACGACGATAACGCCGGGGATCAGGAGCGAGGTGCCGGGAGAGTTGGTGCATGTCACCAAAGCGTCGGGGTAGCGCACGGCGTCGCCGACTGTAGCGAGGCCGGCATCCGGTCCCAGTACGTCACAGCCCGTCTCGCGAAGGCAGCTGCGCAGGGCGAACCAGACATTCTGGCAAATCCGGTTATGGTTGAGCGTCCCACCCGTCATGGCGACCGGCTGGAAGCCGTCAAACTCGTAGCGCCTTTCCTGAGTCTGCACCCAGTCGAGGAACTGGTCCCGGGTCATGGACGGCTGGCGAAGCGTGACG
>CALMAB010000477.1 GCA_937858325.1 uncultured Acetobacteraceae bacterium | reverse complement strand
GCGGCGGCGAAGAACTTGCGCGGGTCGAACTCGTCGGGCTTCTGCGCCATCAGCCGGCGCATCGCCCCGGTCATCACCAGGCGCACGTCGGTGTCGATGTTCACCTTGCGCACGCCGTGCCGGATGCCCTCCTGGATTTCCGCCACCGGCACGCCGTAGGTTTCCTTGATCTGCCCGCCATGCTCGCGGATCACGTCGAGCCATTCCTGCGGCACGGAGGACGAGCCGTGCATCACCAGATGCGTGTCCGGGATGCGGGCATGGATCTCCTTGATGCGCCCGATGGCCAGGATATCTCCGGTCGGCTTGCGCGAGAACTTGTAGGCGCCGTGGCTGGTGCCGATGGCGATGGCCAGCGCGTCCACCCCGGTGTCCCGCACGAACTCCGCCGCCTGCTCCGGGTCGGTCAGCAACTGGTCGTGCGACATGCGGCCTTCCGCGCCGGAGCCGTCCTCCTCGCCCGCTTCCCCCGTTTCCAGCGACCCGAGCACGCCCAGCTCGCCCTCCACGGACACGCCCACCGCGTGCGCCATCTCCACCACGCGCTGCGTCGTCTGCACGTTGTAGGCGTAGTCGGCCGGCGTCTTCATGTCCTCGTGCAGCGAGCCGTCCATCATCACGCTGGTGAAGCCGGAGCGGATGGAGCGCTGGCACACCGCCGGGCTGGCGCCGTGGTCCTGGTGCATGACGACCGGGATGTGCGGCCAGGTTTCGACCGCGGCCTCGATCAGGTGGCGGAGGAACGGCTCGCCCGCGTACTTCCGCGCGCCGGCGGAGCCTTGCAGGATCACCGGGCTGTCGCACTCGTGCGCCGCCCCCATGATGGCCTGCACCTGCTCCATGTTGTTCACGTTGAAGGCGGGGATGCCGTATCCGTGCTCCGCCGCATGGTCCAGCAACTGCCGCATCGAGACGAGCGCCACGTTTGTTCTCCCTGTTTTTTGGTTCTTACAGCCGCTTTTTGCGGTCCATGATCTGCAGGATCATCGGCGTGAAGATGAGCTGCATCGCCAGCGGCATCTTGCCGCCGGGGCAGACGATGGTGTTGGCGCGCGACATGAAGCTGTCGTGCAGCATCGACAGCAAATAGGGCATGTCGATGCCCTTCGGGTTGCGGAAGCGGATCACCAACATGCTCTCGTCGGCGTTCGGCACGTCGCGGGCGATGAACGGGTTGGAGGTATCCACCGTCGGCACGCGCTGGAAGTTCACGTGCGTTTCGGAGAACTGCGGGCAGATGTAGTTCACGTAGTCCGGCATCCGGCGCAGGATGGTATCGACCACCGCCTCGTGCGTGTAGCCGCGCGCCTTTTTGTCGCGGTGCAGCTTCTGGATCCACTCGACGTTGATGATCGGCACCACGCCGATCAGCAGGTCCGCGTGCCGGGCGATGTTGACCTCGGGGGTCACGACCCCGCCGTGCAGCCCCTCGTAGAACAACAGGTCGGTGCCGGGCGGGATGTCCTCCCACTCCGTGAAGGTGCCCGGCGTTTGGCCGTAGGGAGCGGCCTCCTCGTCGTTGTGCAGGTACTTGCGCGCCCGGCCGGAGCCGGTTTCGCCGTAGGTGCGGAACAACGCCTCCAGTTCGGCGAACAGGTTGGCTTCCGGGCCGAAGTGGCTGAGGTTGCGGCCCTCCGCCGACGCTTGCGCCAACAGCTCCCGCATCGCCAGCCGGTCGTAGCGGTGGAACGAGTCGCCCTCGACGATGGCCGCCTTCACGCCCTCCCGCCGGAAGATCTGCTCAAAGGTGGTGGTGACGGTCGTGGTGCCGGCGCCGGAAGAGCCGGTGATGGCGACGACCGGGTGCTTCTGCGACATGGGGGACGCTCTCCGGTCAGGCAGGGCGGAACAGGGTGCGGGTGTTGAACAGCGGCGTCTTGAACGGCACGTCCTCGCCCGCGTCGTATGCGGCGTGGTAGCGTTCCAGCCGCTCCACCTCGCTGCGCGAGCCGAGGATCACCGGCACGCGCTGGTGGATCGCCTCGGGCGCCACCTCCAGGATGCGCTTGCGCCCGGTAGACGCGGCGCCGCCGGCCTGCTCCACCACCATCGCCATCGGGTTCGCCTCGTACATCAGGCGCAGCCGGCCCGGCTTGCTCGGGTCCTTGGAGTCGCGCGGATACATGAACAGCCCGCCGCGGATCAGGATGCGGTGCACCTCCGCGACCATCGACGCGATCCAGCGCATGTTGAAATCGACGCCGCGCACGCCGGATGCGCCCTCCACGCACTCATCGACGTAGCGGCGCACCGGCGGCTCCCAGAACCGCTCGTTGGACACGTTGATCGCGAATTCGTGGCTGTCGGGCGGGATGGCCATGCCGGGGTGGGTCAGGGTGAAGGCGCCGATCTCCGGGTCCAGCGTGAAGCCGTGTACCCCAGCACCCAGCGTCAGCACCAGCATGTCGGTCGGCCCGTAGATCGCGTAGCCCGCCGCGACCTGCGCCGTGCCGGGCTGCAGGAAGTGCTCCAGCGTCGGCTCAGTCACGCCCTCCAGGCAGCGCAGCACGGAGAAGATGGTGCCGACCGGCATGTTCACGTCGATGTTGGAGGACCCATCCAGGGGATCGAACACCAGGAGGTAGCGCCCGCGCGGATACGCCGCCGGGATTTCATAGGGCTGCTCCATTTCCTCCGACACCATGCCGGCGAGCTGCCCGCCCCATTCGCAGGTGCCGATCATGATGTTGTTGGCGGTCACGTCGAGCGGCTTCTGCTGCTCGCCCTGCACGTTGACCGCCGTTTGCACGGCCGGCTCCCGCGCGCCGCCGACCGCCGCGATGCTGCCGCGGGAAGTCGCCAAGGCGATCAGCTTGCACGCCGTTTGGATGTCGTTCAGCAGCGAGGTCAGGTCCGGCTCCAGCGCTCCGGTCCGCCGCTGGTCCTCGATGATGAACTTCGACAGCGTCGTGCGGCGGTACGGCATCGCTCCCTCCCCTGAGACACGCCAGGCAGCCTTTCCGGCCGCCCCCCTTATTGCTGGGTGAACACCCGACTGACCCGGATGTCCTCGGCCGTGATGGTCTCAAGCGCCGCCCGGTCCAGCAGCTCGCCCCGCCCGGCGAACAAGCGGTTGGCCTGGCGCAGCCGCGCCCGGTCGATGCCGTTGCGGATGGACCGCGCGTTGGAGAACCGCGGCTGCTGCATGCGGAGCGCGATGTACTCCCGCATCACCGCCTGTCCGGCCTCGTCGAACCGGTAGTGCATGGTGGTCGTCATCATCTCCGCAATGCGGAACAGCTCGTCCGCGGAGTAGTCGGGGAAGTCGATGTGGTGGGCGATGCGCGACGCCATGCCGGGGTTGCTGCGGAAGAAGGTGTCCATGCGGTCCTTGTAGCCCGCGAGGATGACAACCAGGTCGTCGCGGTTGTCCTCCATCACCTGCAGCAGGATCTCGATGGCTTCCTGCCCGTAGTCGCGCTCGTTTTCCGGACGATAAAGGTAATACGCCTCATCGATGAACAGCACGCCGCCCATCGCCTTCTTCAGGATGTCCTTGGTCTTGGGCGCGGTGTGGCCGATGTATTGGCCCACCAGGTCGTCGCGCGACACCGTGACCACGTGGTTGCGCCGGATGTACTTGAGGCGGTGCAGCACGTCCGCCATGCGCCGGGCCACGGTGGTCTTGCCGGTGCCGGGGTTGCCCGTGAAGCTCATGTGCAGCGACGGCGGCTCGGCCTGGATGCCGAGGCCGCGCCGGGCGCTTTCCACCAGCAGCAGCGCCGCGATCTCCCGGATGCGCGTCTTGACCGGCAGCAGGCCGACCAAGTCGCTTTCAAGCTGGTCGATGGTCTCGCCGATGTTGCTCTCGGCATAGAGCTTGCCCAGATCGACCCGGCCCTCAGCCGTTTCCATTGCCGCGCTCATGCCGCGCGCTCCTGCTGGCCCACGTCCGACAGCTCCCGCCGCAGCGCGCCCATCACGCCGTGGTAGCCCCCATCCGCATCGGGCGCCCCGAAGATGGCTGACCCGGCAACGAAGGTGTCCGCCCCAGCCTCCGCAATGGCCTGGATGTTGGACACCTTCACGCCGCCATCCACCTCCAGCAGGATCGGGTGGCCGCCGGACGCTTGGTGGGCGTCGATCCGCTCGCGCACCGCGGCGATCTTCGCCAGCGCGTGCGGGATGAAGCTTTGCCCGCCGAAGCCGGGATTGACCCCCATGACGAGGATCAGGTCCAGCCGGTCCATCACGTGGTCCAGGTGCTCAAGCGGCGTCGCCGGGTTGAGCGACACGCCGGCGCGGCAGCCGTGCTCGCGGATCAGCGACAGGGTGCGGTCCACGTGCTGCGAGGCCTCCGGGTGGACCGTGATGATGGCCGCGCCGGCCTTGGCAAACATCACGGCCAGGTCGTCCACCGGCGTCGTCATCAGGTGCACGTCGATGGGCAGCGACGTGTGCGGGCGCAACGCCTCGCACACCATGGGACCTATCGTGAGGTTCGGCACGTAGTGGTTGTCCATCACGTCGAAGTGCACCATGTCGGCGCCGGCCGCTTCCAGCCGCCCGACCTCTTCGCCCAAGCGGGCGAAGTCGGCCGAAAGGATGCTGGGCGCGATCCGGTAGGCGGTCACGGCGCCGCCGCCGGGCTGTAGCGCCCGCCGGGCGGGCGTCCGGTCGCGTAGGAGCGCAGTGTGTAATGCACAGTGCGGCCCGGCCCTTCCGAGCGCACCAGCTCGAACCCCGGCTCATCCGCCGGCCGCTGCACCATGAAGGACATGCGGATCGTCTCGAAGCCCTTGTTGCTGTCGAAGGCGAGCACCTTGATGTAGTCGTTCGGGAACTCCTTGCGGCAGGCGTTCAACTCCATCATCACGCCCGCCGGGTCGCGCAGGTCGAACATTGGCGTGCCCCACATCGACCAGTAGGTGTTGCGCGGGTGCGGGTCGTCGGTGTGCTCCACGGCGATGGACCAGCCCTGGTCCAGCCCATACTCGATCTGCTTCTTGATCTCCTCGTCGTTCAGGTCCGGCAGGAAGGAGAACTGCCCTTGGGTGATCTTCATGCGTGCTCTCCCGTTCAGGACGCGGTGGGTGTGGGGAGGACATCGACCGAATCGGTCGAGGCGTAGTTGAAGCTCACGTCCTTCCAGGTATCGAGCGCGGCCCGCAGCGGCTGGCACCAGCGCGCGGCGGCCGTCAGGATTTCCTCCCCCTCGTTCCAGATGTCGCGGCCCTCGTTGCGCGCCTTGACCATGCACTCCAGCGCGACCCGGTTGGCGGTGGCGCCGGCCTGGATGCCCATGGGATGCCCGATGGTGCCGCCGCCGAACTGCAGCACCACGTCCTCGCCGAGGTAGTGCAGCAACTGGTGCATCTGCCCGGCGTGGATGCCGCCGCTCGCCACGGGCATCATCTTCTTCAAGCTGGCCCAGGGCTGGTCGAAGAAGATGCCGTGCTGCATGTTCTGCGGCACGTGGATTTCGCGGCAGGTGTCGTAAACGCCGCGGATCACGTTCGGGTCGCCTTCCAGCTTGCCGACCACGGTGCCGGCGTGGATGTGATCGACGCCCGCCATGCGCATCCACTTGGCGATCACCCGGAACGAGATGCCGTGGTTCCTTTGCCGTGTGTAGGTCCCATGCCCCGCCCGGTGCAGGTGCAGGATCATGTCGTTCCTGCGCGCCCACTTCGCCATCGACTGGATCGCGGTGTAGCCGATCACCAGGTCAATCATAATGATGACGCTGCCGAGGTCGCGGGCGAACTCCGCCCGCTCGTACATCTCCTCCATGGTGCCGGCGGTGACGTTGAGGTAGGTGCCCTTGACCTCGCCCGTCTCGGCTTCCGCCTTGCTCACGCCCTCCATGCAGTACAGGTAGCGGTCGCGCCAGTGCATGAACGGCTGCGAGTTGATGTTCTCGTCGTCCTTGGTGAAGTCGAGGCCGCCCTTCAGCGCCTCATACACGACGCGCCCGTAGTTGCGGCCCGACAGGCCGAGCTTCGGCTTCATCGTGGCGCCCAGTATCGGGCGGCCGTAGAGGTTCATCCGCTCCCGTTCCGCCACGATGCCGGTCGCCGGCCCCTGGAACGTCTTGAGGTAGTGCGGCGGAATCCGCATATCCTCCAGCCGCAGCGCCTTGAGCGGCTTGAAGCCGAACACGTTGCCGATGATGGACGCGGTGAGGTTGGCAATCGACCCTTCCTCGAACAGGTCGAGGTCGTAGGCGATGTAGGCGAAGTACTGGTCAGGCGAGCCGGGCACCGGGTCCACGCGGTACGCCTTGGCCCGGTAGTACTCGCTGTCGGTCAGCCGATCCGTCCACACCACCGTCCAGGTGGCGGTGGAGCTTTCCCCGGCGACGGCGGCGGCGGCCTCCACGGGATCGACGCCGTCCTGCGGCGTGATGCGGAACACGGCCAGGATGTCGGTGTCCTTGGGCTCGTACTCCGGCTCCCAATAACCCATCTGGCGATACTTCAGCACGCCGGAGGTGTAACGCTCCTTGAGGTCGGTGATCTTCACGTCAAGTGCTTTGTTCACGAACTGCCTCCATCCCTCTGAGCCTTGGCCACGCGGCCCCGGGTGTCCCGGTTGGAGGCACCTTTGCCGATGGACTCCGCAAGGAAAAGCGAAATACACTGACGAAATACGTGAGGGATCACTTGCGGGATGCGCCACGTCACCATCCGCCAGCTGCAGGTGTTCGTCGAAGCGGCGGAGCGGCTGTCCCTGGCCCGCGTGGCGGAGCGGCTGCACCTGACGCCCTCCGCGGTGTCGTTCCAGATCAAGCAGATCGAGGCGCAAACCGGCTTCGCGCTGTTTGAGCGGGTCGGGCGCAAGGTCGCGCTGACCGACGCCGGGACCATGCTGCTGGGCTACGCGCGGCTGGTGCTCCGCTCCTTGCAGGACGCGGACCAGGCGATGACGGACCTCAAAGGGCTGACGGGGGGGCAGGTGCGGCTAGGGCTGGTGTCCACGTCCAAGTACATCGTGCCGCACATGATCGCCCGCTTCCGCACGGCGGTGCCGGGCGTGACGGTGCAGTTGACGGAGGGCAACCGCAGCCGGGTGCTGGCGCTGCTGACCGGCGGCGACATCGACCTAGCGGTGATGGGGCGCCCGCCGGCCGGGGCCGACGTGCTGGCCGAGCGGTTCGCGCGGCACCCGTCGGTGATCGTGGCGCCCGCCGGCCACCGGCTCGACCGTTTGCCGCGCTTGCCGCCCGCGGCGCTGGCGCAGGAGCCGTTCGTGATGCGGGAAGACGGGTCGGGCACCAAGGCGATGACCGATCAGTTCTTCCAGGAGGCCGGGCTTGCGCCGCCCGTGGTCATGGTGTCGTCGAGCAACGAGATGATCAAGCAGGCGGTGATCGCCGGGATGGGCCTGGCGCTGATCTCCCAGCACACCGTCAGCCTGGAGCTGGCGCTCGGCCTGCTGGTGGCGCTGCCGGTCGAGGGCTTCCCGCTGATGCGGTCCTGGTACATCGTGCAGCGCCGCACCCTGCCGCTGCTGCCGGTGCAGGCGCGGCTGCGCGGTTTTCTGATCGAGGTGGGCCAGAACGTGATCGAGGACATCAGCCGGGACCACACCCGGATCGCATCGGCCGGACGGCCCGCCCCCGAACCGGTGAAGGCACCCGGCGATGCCGCTTGAGGCGCTGGTCTTCGACGTGGACGGCACGCTCGCGGAAACCGAGGAATGGCACCGCCATGCCTTCAACGCCGCCTTCGACGCGGCCGGGCTTGGCTGGCATTGGGACCAGGCGCTCTATGCCAAGCTGCTGGAGGTGACGGGCGGCAAGGAGCGCATCCGCTACGACGTGGCCCGGCGGGGCGCGGTCATCGACGATGCCACGGTTGCGCGCCTGCACGCCGACAAGACGGCGCGCTACGTGGCATCCGTCGAGGCCGGCGCCATCACCCTGCGCCCCGGCGTCGCGCGCCTGTTGCACGAGGCGCGGGCGGCCGGCCTGCGGCTTGCGATTGCCACCACAACCTCGCCCGAGAACGTGTCGGCGCTGCTGCGGACGACGCTTGGTGCGGACACGGCGGGCCTGTTCGAGTGCATCGGCGCCGGGGACATGGTGGCGGCGAAAAAGCCCGCGCCGGACATCTACCGCCTCGTGCTCGACCGGATGGGCCTGGCGCCCGACCGCTGCGTCGCGTTGGAGGACACGCCGAACGGCTTGCAGGCCGCCCTGGGCGCCGGGATCGCGACGGTGGTGACGACGAGCCTATACGGCGGGACCGCCGGGTTCGAGGACGCAGTGCTGGTGGTGGACGGCTTGGGCGAGGCAAACGCGCCCTGCCGGGTTTTGCGCGGCGCGGCGCTGGACGGCCCGGCGCTGCAGGTGTCGGACTTGCGCCGCGCGTTGCAAGCCGCCTCCTGACCGTCCACGCCGCGTCAGCATCCCGCGCGGCAGGCCGGGACCGCGATCCCGACGACGGGCCGCCGCGCTGGACGCTTCCTGAACGGGACTGAGGCCTTCCAGGTCCGGTTGCCGGCCCTGCGGGAGTTGGCCGTTTCGGGCCGGCTCGCGCAAAAATAGAGCCGTCCGCGGCATCATGAAGCAAACAAACGCCCGCCCGTGCATGAACAGATCGTTTGCTCTTGCCCGTAGTATAGTTTTGGCCGAGCATGTCTGCCTGCACCAGCCAACCGGGCAACATCGGGCCTCGTTACACTTTCGTGCGAGCGTTTCTGATTAGGACATAGACTACGGGGCGAACACTCTTATAACGGGAATATTTATTCTGTTTTTCAAGTTTAAGTTGTTTGCTCCTGGAAGGAAACTCTTGATGCGCTTTGCTTTGTTGCTCGTGGTTGCAATCTCCTTTGGGGGCGCATCATCCGCCGTGCTGGCGCAGCCATCGCCTGCCCCCAGCCGCGACAGCACGGTCATCACGGACGGTCCAGGCGCACCGGCCGCGCCTCCTGTCCAGCGGCGGCGTGCCCCCTTGCGCCGGGCCGCCGCCGGCGCCGCATCCGTCGCGCAAAGGCCGCCGGAGGCGCCCTTGGCAATCGACGGGGTGGCGACGCTGGGCATGTTGACCGGAGGGGTCAACGGCACCTTCGTGCACATCGGCAGCGACATCGCCGCGGTGGCCAGCTCCGACACCCTGCGGGTCATGCCGTTGATCGGGAAAGGCTCGCTGCAGAACCTCGCCGACCTGTTCAACCTCCGAGGCGTTGACCTCGCGCTGGTTTCAGCCGACTCCGCGCGCGCCGCCGAGGCCAACCCGCGATACTCGGGCCTGCGCAGCCGGGTCCACTACATCGCCAAGCTGTATGACCAGGAGATCCACATCCTGGCCGGGCACGACGTGTTCACCGTGGCCGACCTGGCCGACAAGGTGGTCAACGTCGATGTCGGGGGTTCGGGAACGGCCGTCACGGCGCCCGCGGTGTTCGAGGCGATGCACATTCCCATCAAGCAGGCCCACGACAGCCCAGCCGTCGCCTTGGAAAAGCTGAAGCGCGGCGACATCGCCGCGTTGGCTTACATTCCGGCCAAGCCCAACCGGCTGTTCACGTCCATACCGCCCAACTCCGGGCTGCACCTGCTGCAGTTGCCGGTGTCCGAAGCCTTGGTTGACGCCTACGTGCCGGCCAAGTTCACCCACGCCGACTACCCCTCGCTGGTTCTGGAAGGGGAGGACGTGCAGACGTGGGCGGTCCCTGTGCTGCTCACCGCCTACAACTGGCCGGTGGGCAGCGAGCGTTACAACAACCTTGCGGCGTTCACCGACCTGTTCTTCTCCCACGTGCCGGACCTGCGGCAGCCGCCGTATCACGAGAAGTGGCACGACGTGAACATCTGGGCGGCCGTGCCGGGCTGGACCCGCGCGTCCTACGCGCAGCGTTGGCTTGACCGTTCAGGCGTTCAAAGCGCCGCCCCCGCCCCGGTGGCGGCCGGGTTCGAGAAGGAAGCGTTCAACGAGTGGGCCGCAGGGATCGGCCTGACCAAGATGACCCCCGCCCAGAGCGCGCAGCTGTTCAGCCTGTGGCGGCTCCGGCGGAGCCAGGGCCAGTGAGCGACGGGCCGCCGCCCACAGTGGCAAGCCGGCCTTGCAGGTTTAAGGTCAGGTACGGCGCAGCCGGGCCATGGCCAGGATGCCGAGGAATGGCCCCACCGCCAGCAGCGCAAAGGCGAACCGCCACCCGACCCAGCCGACGACCACCGGGATGAGCTGGATGCTGGCCAGGGTGAGCAGGAAGCCCAGGCAGGTCTGCACGGTCAGCATGGTGCCGACCAGCGACCGCTCGCTCAGCTCGGCGATGGCGGCGGAGAACTGGGCGGAATCGGCGATAACAGCGATGCCCCATAGGAGGCTCACAGCCAGCAGCGGCCCGGCGGACCCGCCGAACAGCAGGCCGATGCCGGCGGCGCACAGGCCGCTCGTCGCCATGGCGGCGATGGCGACGTTCGCGCGGCCATACCTGTCCGCCGCCCAGCCGCCGCCCATGGCGCCGAGCGCGCCCACCGCCACCACGGCAAACGCCGCGAGTTCCGGGCCGAGCGGCGGCGCGGTGCCGTAGCGGGCGCGGAAGCTCGCGGACAGGAACGCGCCGATCCACGCCCACATCGCGTACCGCTCCCACATGTGGCCGAGATAGCCCAGGTTGGCGAGCCGCACGCCCGGGTTGCGCCACGCCTGCAAGGCGTTGTCCCACCGAAGCGGCGCTGCGGCCGGCAGGTTCGGACCCAGGCCCGCCCACCGGATCAGCCCGGCAGCACACAACGCGCCCGCCGCCGCGGCGGCCACCGGCCACCGCCAGTCCAGCCCACCTGCCGCCGCGACCAGGTGCGGAAACGCCGAACCGACCGTCAGCGCCGCGACCAGCAAGCCCACCAAAAGCCCCAGGTCGCCGGCCGCCCAGGTGGCCGCGAGCTTCATGCCCACCGGATACACCGCCGCCATGCACGCGCCGGTCAGGAAACGCAGCGCGGGGATCGCGGCCGCGCCGGGGTCACAGAACAGGATGAGGATGTTGGCAATCCCGGCCACCGCGGCGCCCGCCGCGAACAAGCGCCGCAGGTCGAAGCGGTCCGGCAGGCTCAGCAGGGCGCTGCCCAACGTTCCCGCGACGAAGCCGGCCTGCACGCTGCTGGTGAGCAGCGCCTCGTGGAACGGCGATAGCGCCGCTTGCGCGCGGATGGCCGGCAGCGAGGCCGTGGTGGCGAACCAGGTGGACATGGCCGCGACCTCGCTGACCAGCAGCACGGTGAGCGAGAAACGCCGGCTGCTTGCCCTTGCCACCAACCGCCTCCATCCTGGCCAGCAGCCCAGCCCTTGCGCCGCGTCCGACTCGACGCCTCCGGACGATGGAAGCATAACCGTGACACGAAGCGCATAGGCAGACCCCGGCAGAGGCAACCGATGCAAGACCCCCCACCCTCCTGGCCCGCCAAGGTCCACGCCGTGCTGGGGCGGGCCGGCATCCGGCAAGCGTTCTACGTGCCGGACGCCGGGCTGTCGCGCTTGATCGAACTGCTGCGCGCCGACCCGGCGGTCGCCGCGACCGTGCTGACCACCGAGCAGGAAGGCGTCGCCATGGCGGCCGGCGCCTGGCTCGGCGGGCAGCGCGCCGTGCTGCTGATGCAGTCGAGCGGCGTGGGCAACTGCGTCAACATGCTGTCGCTGATGGCGAGCTGCCGCTTCCCGCTGCTGGCGGTGGTGACGATGCGCGGGGAATGGGCGGAGTTCAACCCGTGGCAAGTTCCCATGGGCGCCGGGACGCCCGCGGTGCTGACGGCCATGGGCGTGACGGTGCTGCGGGTGGACGAGGCGGCAAACGCGGCGCCCACCGTCGAAGCCGCGGCTGTCGCGGCGTTCGACGGGGACCAAGCCGTCGCGGTGCTGCTGTCGCAGCGCATGTTGGGGCGCAAGCAGTGGGTGACGAAATGACGGGGTTGGATCGCCGGGCCGCGGTGCGGGCGCTGCTGGAGGGGCGCGGGAACGCCCTGGTGGTGTGCGGCCTGGGGTCGCCCGGCTACGACGTGTTCGCGGCCGGCGACCACGACGGCAATTTCTACTTATGGGGCGCGATGGGCGGCGCGGCGGCGGTCGGGCTGGGCCTCGCCCTGGCGCAGCCGGCGCGCCCGGTCCTGGTCGTCACCGGGGACGGCGAGATGCTGATGGGCCTGGGCAGCCTGGCCACCATCGGCGCGCGCCGCCCGGCCAACCTTGGCATCGTCGTGCTGGACAACGGCCGCTACGGCGAAACCGGGATGCAGGAAAGCCACACCGCGCTGGGCGTCAATCTTTGCGGCGTGGCAAAGG
>CALMAB010000476.1 GCA_937858325.1 uncultured Acetobacteraceae bacterium | reverse complement strand
ACCCCGCCCCGCACGTCCTCCGCGACGCGCTGGAGGGATTCGAGGCATTCCATCCCGCGTCCGAAGCTCTTTTCCCCTCCGAGCGCGAGCACCGGCATCTTGAGCTTGCCGTTCTGCGCCAGGATCGCCTTGTTGTCCTCCGCGTCGGTCGGCAGCGCCCGGTAGAAGGCGAGCATCGCCCGGAACGCGCCGAACTGCGTGTAGGTGCGGAAGTACTCGCGCTGGTCCTCGCGCGAGATGCAGTTCGGGCGGTGCCCGTAGTTGTCGAACAGCCACCCGACGACCAGCTCCTCGCGCCCGTGGCAAAGGGCCTCGGGCAGATCGAGGGTGCGGAAGAAGGCATGGTGCCAGCGTCGGCCGCCCTGCGAGAAGTCCGCGCCGTCGCCCGGGATCACGACGTCCAGGATGGCGAGCCGGCGCACGGCCGCCGGGTGCTGCGCCGCCAGCGAGAAGGCGACGGGACCGCCCCAATCATGGCCGACCAGGAAGAAACGGTCGATGCCGAGGTGGTCGTGGACCAGTTGCCAAAGGTCATGGGCGAGCGTCTTCTTGTCGTATCCGGACGGCGGGCGCGAGGAGTCGCCCAGCCCGCGCAAATCGGGCGCGATCACCCGGTAGCGTTCTGCAAGCCGCGGCATGACGTAGCGCCACTCGTGCGAGGTCTGCGGTATGCCATGGACAAGGACAACGGCATCTCCCTTCCCGGCATCGAGGTAATGGAGGGTCACGCCGTCGAGGTCGGCGAAATGGCTTTCGGGACGAGTCATGGCGGTCCTCCATGGGGGGCAACGGTGGCGAGGCTCATCCGAGCTTGCCCGTGGTCCCTTCCAGCAGCGCCCAAGCCTCGTCGCCATACCGCTTCTGCCATTCCTGATAGAACCCGACCGAGGTCAGCCGCTGCCGGAAATCCTCGTTCCGCACCTTGAAGAATTCGAGGCCTTTCGACTTCAACTCGCCCTGGAGGTTCGCGTTCAGGAACTCGACCTCCTTGCGCTGCGCGATGGCCTCCTGGTTGATGTTGCGCTCCACGATCTCCCGGAGGTTCGGAGGCATCCGGTCCCAGAAGCGCCGATTGGCCAAGACCCAGAACCCGTCCCACATGTGGTTGGTCTCGGAGCAGTATTTCTGCACCTCGTACATCTTGTCCACGAGCAGGCCGACCAGCGGCTGCTCGAGGCCGTCGGCGATCCTGGTCTGCATCGCGGTGTAGGTTTCGGCCCAGGGGATCGACACCGGCGCGGCCCCGAACGCCCGGAACAGCGACGTCCACAGCGGGCTTGGAGGGACGCGTATCTTGAAGCCCTTGAAATCGTCCGGCGTCCGGATCGGCTTCGTCGAGGACGTTGTTTGGCGGAATCCGTGGTTCCACGACTTCTCCATGCAGACCAGGTTCGCCTTTTCGAACGCGGCCCGCACGTGCCGGCCCAGCGCCCCGTCCGTCGCTTCCCAGACTTCCGCGTAGTCCGGGAACGCGAAGCCGATGCCGGTGATCGAGGCCACGGGCACGAAGGTGGACATCAGCACCCCGGTCTGGGCGAACAGCTCCAGCGCGCCCGACCGCAGCTGGCTCAGCATGTCGGCGTCCGAGCCGAGCTGGTTTTTCGGGTACAGCTCGATCAGCACCTTGCCGTCGGTTTCCTGGGCGACCCGGTCGCGCACCTTGGCCATCGAGGTGTTGAGCGGATGGTCGCCCGAGACGATGTTGCCGAACTTGAGCCGGTAATCCGGCCCGGCCGCGCGGGCGACCCAGGGAGCGGCAAGGCCGGCCACCCCGGTCAGGACGACCGTGCGGCGCGTGAACTCCGTCATGTCCCGTCTCCTCCGTTTTCTTGTTCAGGCTTTATGTTCTGACGGCGTGGCGGCCGGCTGCGGGCCGGTCAGGCTTGCAGAAAGTCCCGCAACGCCGCCAGCGTTTCGTCCGGCGCTTCTTCCGGCAGGAAGTGGCCGCACCCGAGGGCGCGGCCTCCCACGTCGTCCGCCACGTCCCGCCAGGTCGCCGCTACGTCATACAGCCGGCCCATGGCGCCCCGTTCGCCCCACAGCGCCAGCAACGGGCAGCGCACCCGCTCGCCCGCCGTGCGGGACGCGCGGTCGTGCTCCAGGTCGATGCTGGCCGCGGCGCGGTAGTCCTCGCACATGGCGTGCAGCGCGGCCGGGTCACGCAGGGCGCGCAGGTACTCGGCAAAGGCCTCGGGCGTCACGAACTCCGCATTCCCGCCCCACGACGCGAGCGTCCGGCGCAGGAAGAACTCGGGGTCCAGCCCGATCACGTGCTCGGGCAATGGGGCTGGCTGGATCAGCAGGAACCAGTGGTAGTAAACCGTGGCAAGCCGTTGATCGACGCTCTCGAAGATCTTGAGCGTCGGCACGATGTCGAGCACTGCGAGCCGGCGCACACGGCCGGGGTGGTCCAGCGCCATGCGGTGGGCGACCCGCGCGCCGCGGTCATGGCCGACCACCTGGAAGCGTTCAAAGCCCAGGGCCTGCATGACCTCCACCTGGTCCTGGGCCATGACGCGCTTGGATTGGGATGCGTGGTCCGGCACGCTTGCCACGCGCTCGGACTCGCCGTAGCCGCGCAGGTCGGGCGCGACCACGGTGAAGCGTTCGGCCAGCGCCGGCGCCATCTTGTGCCAGATCGCGCGGGTCTGCGGAAAGCCGTGCAGCAACAGGAGCGGCGGGCCGGCACCGCTCACGACCAGGCTGATCTCCGCCCCGCCGGTGGCGACCCGGCGTCGCTCAAACCCGTCAAGCATCACGGCCTCCCCCCGTCCGCAACGGCCGGAAGAATGCCCGCACCTCCTCGGCCAGGGCGTCCGGCTGCTCCATCGCCGCGAAGTGCCCGCCGCGCGGCATCGTTTGCCAGCGGCGGATGTCGGTGTAGGTCCGCGCGGCCATTGAGCGCGGCGGGCGCAGGATCTCGGCGGGAAACTCGCAGTAGCCCATCGGCACGTCCACGGTTTGGCCGTCCGGGATCGGCCAGGGGTCGTGCATCTGCGCGTAGTAGGGCCAGAACGACGAGCCGATGGCCCCCGTGAACCAGTGCAGGCCGATGTTGGCCAGCAGGGCGTCCTTGGTGAACGCGGCTTCCAGGTCGCCGCCGCAGTCCGACCAGGCCCGGAACTTCTCCACGATCCAGGCAGCCAGGCCCGCGGGCGAGTCGGTCAGCGCAGCAGCCAGCGTCTGCGGGCGCGTGCCCTGGATCCATTGATACCCTGTTTCCTCCTTGAGCCAGTGCTCCAGCTCCCCAAGGAAGCGGCGCTCCTCCGGCGTGGGGTTCGCGAGCGCCGGGTCACGCCGCACGGGGAGCAGGTTGAGGTGGATGCCGGCCAGCTTGTCCGCGTGGGCGACGCCGAGCCGGGAGGACACGAACGCGCCCCAGTCGCCGCCCTGCGCGCCGAAACGGCGGTAGCCCAGCACGTCGGCCATGAGGGCGGCCAGGCAGTCGGCGATGGCCTCGACGCCGAAGCGCGCCTGGCCCGGCCGGAAGGACAGGCCGTAGCCCGGCAGCGAAGGCGCCACGACGGTAAAGGCGTCCGCCGGGTCGCCGCCGAAGCGTGCGGGGTCGGTCAGGCGGGGGATGATGTCAAGGAACTCGAACACGGAGCCGGGCCAGCCGTGCGAGAGCAGCAGCGGCAGCGGCGCCGGCCCTTGGCCCGGCACGTGCGTGAAGTGCAGGTCGATGCCGTGCAGCGGCACGGTGTACTGGGCAAAGGCGTTGAGCCGGGCTTCCTGCGCCCGCCAATCGAAGCCGGTGCGCCAATGATGCACGAGGTCGCGCAGGTAGATCACATCCGTGCCGTAGGCCCAAGGCGGCCCGGGCGCCTGGTCCGGGAAGCGCGTGCGCGCCAGGCGCTCGCGCAGGTCGGCCAGCGCCGCCTCGGGAACGTGCAGGGTGAATGGCGTGGGTTGTGCGGCCACGGCGCGGTCCTCCCCCCGGGAAGCTGCCCGGTTATCATACCGGCCGGGACGGGGATGCCTAGCCCCTGCAAAGCACCCGGAACACGGCCGCTTGAAGCTTGCAGGTGGGATGCAGGGGCCTTAAGTAAGAACCCATGCACCACTGGTTCCAAAGCGCGCGAATTACCCCCCCGGCTGCCTAGCCGGGCTGGCGCCGCGCGCGCCGGGGTTCGGCAGCCGGGTCCGCTGCCCCGCCCCGAACCTGTTCAAAGGTGCCCCCATGTTTCCGCAATTATGCGATGTGCTGTGCCGACCCGTGCGCTTCGAAGTGCTGGCCGACGCCGAGCCTGGCCTGTTTCCCCGTGTTCTCGCGCCGTTCGCCCGGCGTGATCTCGTCCCTGACAAAGTGCGCGCACGGCGGCACGGCGCGCTTCTGCTGGTCGAAGTCGGAATGGACGCGATGCCGTCGGAGATGCTGCACGTCGTTGAAGGCAACCTGCGGCAGATCGTGGGTGTGCAGCGCGTCACCGTCACGTTGTGCCGGGCTCAGCAAGCCGCTTGAACCCGATAGGTCAGCAACGGCGGGGTATTCTGGCAAGGCAAGCGCGCGTCCGCACCGGAAACGTCCGCCGCGGCCTGCGTATCAGGGTGCCTAAGCAGGCATTTGCAGCTTGCGCCACGGATACCTGCTTTTGAGCGGCCGTCTGCTTGCATCGCCTCCGCGTCATTGCGAGGAGCGCAGCGACGCGGCAATCCAGGGAGCAAGCGCAATGCTGGCGGCCCCTGGATCGACATGTCGCCAAGGCGGCTCGCAACGACGGGAGGGCCGAGGCAAGGTGCCCCCTGCGCGGAGCACGGGAGGCACCATGAGCGGGTTGGACGTTTACGATGTCGAGATCGCCGGGGCAGCGGCCCACCCGAGCGGAGTGGGGCGCCGCCGCCTCCTGCTCGGCACGGCAGGGGCCAGCGCCGCGCTTGGCTGGGCGGGACGGGCGGCAGGGCAGGAGCGGCCCGGCGCGGCGCTGGCC
>CALMAB010000475.1 GCA_937858325.1 uncultured Acetobacteraceae bacterium | reverse complement strand
ACCAGCTTGAGGAAGCGGAGCGCCGCGACCACCGCCGCATCGGCCGCGAGATGGATCTGTTCCACATCCAGGAGGAGGCGACGGGCAGCGTGTTCTGGCACCCGAAGGGCTGGACGCTGTACCGCACGGCGGAGAACTACATCCGCCGCCGGCTGGGTGCGGCCGGCTACCAGGAGGTGCGGACGCCGCAGCTGGTGGACCGCCGGCTGTGGGAAGCGAGCGGGCATTGGGACAACTACAAGGAACACATGTTCATCGCGCGCGTCGAGGACGAGGACACGACGCTTGCCTTGAAGCCGATGAACTGCCCGTGCCACGTGCTGATCTTCCGGTACGCGCTGCGCTCCTATCGCGAACTGCCGCTGCGCATGGCGGAGTTCGGCGCGTGCCACCGCTACGAGCCGTCTGGCGCGCTGCACGGCATCATGCGGGTGCGGGCCTTCACCCAGGACGACGCGCACATCTTCTGCACGGAAGCGCAGATCCCCGCGGAAACGGTGGCCTTCGTGGAACTGCTGTCCTCGGTTTACCGCGATTTCGGCTTTGAGTCGTTTCGCGTCAAGTTCAGCGACCGTCCGGTGCCCCGCGCCGGCACCGATGAGATGTGGGACCGGGCGGAGCAGGCGCTGCGGGACGCTTGCAGCCTCGGCGGCATCGAGTACGAGCTGAACCCGGGGGAGGGGGCGTTCTACGGCCCCAAGCTGGAATTCGTGCTGCGCGACGCCATTGGCCGGGACTGGCAATGCGGCACGTTGCAGGTGGACTATGTATTGCCGGAACGGCTGGGCGCCGAGTATGTGGCGGAGGATGGCACCCGGCAGCGCCCGGTCATGCTGCACCGGGCGATCCTCGGCAGCTTCGAACGGTTCCTCGGCATCCTGATCGAGCAGTATGCCGGGCGCTTCCCGCTTTGGCTCGCCCCGGTGCAGGTCGTGGTCGCCTCCATCGTGTCCGACGCGAACGACTACGCGGCCGATGTGGCGCTGGCCCTGCGGATGCGCGGGCTGGAAGTCCGGGTGGACACGCGGAACGAGAAGATCAACGCCAAAGTGCGCGAGCACAGCCTGGCGCACGTCCCGGTGATCGTCGTGGTCGGCCGCCGCGAGGCCGAGCAGCGCACGGTGGCGCTGCGCCGGCTGGGCGGGGAAGCGCAGGAGGTTTTGGGCCTGGACGACGCCGTGGCGCGACTTGCAGCGGAGGCGACGCCTCCCGATTTAAAGAATGGGGACGCGTCGTGCTGATTTTCTTGATCCACAACCGGCGCTGGTCCAATACTGCGCTCCGCGCTTAAACCGCTGAACACCACCACTAAAGGAGAGTACGATAGCCCGAGGACCAATGACCGCCGCAGCCCCGTCCCGCGACGGACCCCGCGTCAACGAGGACATCCGCGTTCCTCAAGTCCGCTTGATCGACGAGGCGGGCGAGATGCAGGGCGTGATGAGCGCCCGCGACGCCATTCTGCGCGCCTACGCGGTGGGCCTTGACCTGCTCGAGATCAGCCCGAACGCCGACCCGCCGGTCGTCAAGATCCTGGACTACGGCAAGTTCAAGTACGAGCAGCAAAAGAAGAAGAACGAGGCCAAGAAGAAGCAAAAGGTCATCGAGATCAAAGAGATCAAGGTGCGCCCGAACATTGACGAGAACGACTACCAGGTGAAGATGCGCGCCATGAAATCCTTCATCGAGGAGGGCGACAAGGTCAAGGTGACGCTCCGCTTCCGTGGCCGCGAGATGGCGCACCAGGACATCGGCATCAAGGTGCTGGAGCGCATCCGCAACGAGCTGGAAACGGCGACCAAGGTGGAGCAGATGCCGCGCATGGAAAACCGGCAGATGATCATGGTGCTGGCGCCGCGCTGACGCGGCCTGCCGGCGGTTTGACAGCCGGGATGGGAGGGGGCTAGGTAGGCCCTTGTTTATGACGTCGCTCCGCGAAGGCTCGCGCAGCGACGCCTTTTTCGTTGGGGTGATGTGATGTTCGACACGCTGTCGGGCAAGTTGACCGGGGTGTTCAACCGGCTGCGCAGCCGCGGCGCGCTGAGCGAGGCCGACATCGCCGATGCGTTGCGCGAGGTGCGCCTGGCCCTGCTCGAGGCCGACGTGGCGCTGCCCGTGGTGCGCGACTTCGTGAACACGGTGCGCGAGCGCAGCCTGGGCGCCGAGGTTCTGGAAAGCGTCAGCCCCGGGCAGCTCGTCATCAAGATCGTCAACGACGTGCTGGTGGAGGCGCTGGGCGGCGCCGGGGCGGTGCCGCTCAACCTGAACACGGCGGCGCCCGTGCCGGTCCTGATGGTGGGCCTGCAAGGCTCCGGCAAGACCACGACCTCTGGCAAGATCGCGCTGCGCCTGCTGCGGCGCGACCGCAAGCGGGTGCTGCTCGCCAGCCTCGATACCCAGCGCCCGGCGGCGCAGCTCCAGCTGCAGCAACTGGCGCAGCAGGCCGGCGTCGCGTCCCTGCCCATCGTGGCGGGCCAGACCCCCGTGGAGATCGCCCGGCGCGCCATGGACACCGGCCGGCGCGAGGTGTTCGACGTGGTGATCCTGGACACCGCCGGGCGGCTGTCCATCGACCAGGCGCTGATGGACGAGGTGCGTGCGGTCCGCGAGGCGACCAACCCGGCGGAAACCCTGCTGGTCGTGGACGCCATGACCGGGCAGGACGCGGTGAACACCGCCCGCGCCTTCAACGACGCGGTGGGCGTGACCGGCATCGTGATGACGCGGATGGACGGCGACGCCCGCGGCGGCGCGGCCCTGTCCATGCGGCAGATCACCGGGGCGCCGATCAAGCTGACCGGCTCCGGCGAGAAGCTGGACGCCTTGGAGGAGTTCCACCCCGAGCGGGTGGCGGGCCGCATCCTCGGCATGGGCGACATCGTGGGCCTCGTGGAGCGCGCCGAGGAAACGCTGGACGAGGAGGAAGCGGAGAAGCTCGCGCGCAAGATGGTGCGCGGGACCTTCGATCTCGACGACTACGCGAAGCAGCTCAAGCAGATCACCAAGATGGGCAGCCTGTCCGGCATCCTCGGCATGTTGCCCGGCATCGGCAAGATGAAGGCGCAGATCGAGGACGCGAAGCTCGACCAGGGCATCCTGAAGCGGCAGGCGGCCATCATCTCCTCCATGACGATGAAGGAGCGGCGCACGCCGGACGTGATCAAGGCGAGCCGCAAGAAGCGCATCGCCGCCGGGTCAGGCACCAGCGTGCAGGAGATCAACCGCCTGCTGAAGCAGTTCGATGACATGTCCACCATGATGAAGCGTATGAACAAGCTGGGGCAAAAGGGGCTGATGCGGCAGGGCATGGGCGCGCTGATGCCGAAGCAGCACCAGCGGCGCCCTTATTAACGAGCAAAGGAATATCTGAATGGGTCTCAAGATTCGCCTATCACGGGCCGGCGCGAAGAAGCGTCCGTACTACCACATCGTCATCGCCGACAGCCGCAGCCCGCGCGACGGGCGTTTCCTGGAAAAGGTCGGCAGCTACAACCCGATGCTGCCGGCGCAGCACGAGGACCGCGTGCGCCTGGAAGGCGAGCGCATCCAGCACTGGGTCGGCCAGGGCGCTTTGCCGACCGAGCGAGTGGCGAAGTTCCTCGGCCATGCCGGCCTGGCGCCGATGCCGACCTACCGCGAGCAGCCCATCCAGTCCGCGCCGAAGAAGAAGGCGCAGGAGCGCGCGGCGAAGGCCGCCGGCTGATGTGACAAGCCGCCGCATCCTGATGGGTGTCGTCGGCCGGCCGCACGGGGTGCGGGGGCTGGTACACGTCCACAGCTACACCGCGAACCCGGCGGACCTCGCGGGCTACGGGCCGTTGCTGGACGATGGCGGCCGGACCTGGACGCTCGCCTGGCGCGGGGAGGGCATCGCGACGCTTACGGACGCCGAGGGCCACACCCTCGCGGACCGCAGCGCAGCGGAGCGCCTGACCAACACGCGGCTTTACGTCGAGCGCGACCGCCTGCCGCCGCCGGAGCCGGACGAGTTCTATTTGGCGGACCTGGTCGGCATGGCGGCGCTGGACCGGTCGGGCCGCCCGGTCGGGCGCGTGACAGCCGTGCATGACTACGGCGCGGGAACGAGCCTGGAGATCGAGCGGGACGGCGCGGCGCCGCTGCTGCTGGCCTTCACCGTGGCCTGCGTGCCGGAGGTTGACCCGGTAGCGGGAACCTTGGTTGTCGTTCCGCCGGACGAAGTGTTGGTGCCGGACGAGGCGCGGGCGGCGGAATGAGCTGGTTCGCCACCGTTTTCACGCTGTTTCCGCCGATGTTTCCCGGGCCGCTCGGGCAGTCGCTGGCCGGGCGGGCGCTTGCGGCCGGGCTGTGGCGGCTGGACGTGCGGGACATCCGCGACGCCGCCCAGGGGCGACACCGCACGGTGGACGACACCCCGTTCGGCGGCGGCGCGGGCATGGTGATGCGCCCGGACGTGCTGGACGCGGCCATCGGACCCGACGATGGCCGGCCACTGCTGTATCTGACCCCGCGCGGCCAGCCCTTGGTGCAAGACCGCGTGCGCGCGCTGGCCGGGGGGGCGGGGGTCCGGCTGCTGTGCGGGCGCTACGAGGGCGTGGACCAGCGCGTGCTGGACGCCCGGGATGCCGAGGAGGTCAGCATCGGCGACTACGTGCTGTCTGGCGGCGAGCTGCCCGCGCTGGTGCTGCTGGACGCCTGCGTCCGCCTGCTGCCCGGCGTCATGGGGGCCGAGGCCAGCGCGGAGGAGGAAAGCTTCAGCGCCGGGCTGCTGGAATACCCGCACTACACGAGGCCTGCCGAGTGGCAGGGCTTGCGCGTGCCCGACGTGCTGCTGTCCGGCCACCACGCCGCCATCGCGGCCTGGCGCCGCGCGCAGGCCGAGCAGATCACACGCCTACGCAGGCCGGACCTGTGGCGCGCCCGCGTGGACAGCGCGCCCGCCGGGCCGTAACTGACATATCCAGAAAGGACGACACCCATGAACATCATCCAGCAATACGAGGCGGAGCAGGTCGCCAAGCTCACCGCCGCCCGGCCCGTGCCCGCGTTCCAGCCCGGCGACACGCTGAAGGTCATGGTCAAGGTCGTGGAAGGCGAGCGGACCCGCGTGCAGGCCTATGAGGGCGTCTGCATCGCGCGCTCGAACAAGAGCCTGAACAGCAACTTCACCGTGCGCAAGATCAGCTACGGCGAAGGGGTGGAGCGGGTGTTCCCGCTGTATGCGCCGACGATTGCCGAGATCATCGTGGTGCGCCGCGGCGACGTGCGCCGGGCCAAGCTGTACTACCTGCGCGGCCGCAGCGGCAAGTCCGCCCGCATCGCCGAGCGTGCGCGCGAGGTCACGTCCATGGCCACCCCGCCCGCCGTGCCGGCAGTCGCCGCAGCCGAGTAACCAAGGCAAGAGAGGATCGCATGGCGAACACAGCCAAGACCCTGTTCGACAAGGTTTGGGACAGCCACGTCGTCGAGCGCCTCGATGACGGGACCTGCGTGCTGTATATCGACCGGCACCTCGTGCACGAGGTCACCAGCCCGCAGGCGTTCGAGGGCCTGCGGCTGGCCGGCCGTGCGGTGCGCCGGCCCGACGCGACCATCGCGGTGGTGGACCACAACATCCAGACCAGCGACCGCAGCCAGGGCATCGCCGAACCCGAGAGCCGCATCCAGGTCGAGACGCTGGAAGCCAACGTCGCCGAGTTCGGCGTGCCGTACTTCCCCGTGCGGGACGCGCGCCAGGGCATCGTTCACATCATCGGGCCGGAGCAGGGCATCAGCCTGCCCGGCATGACCATAGTGTGCGGCGACAGCCACACCAGCACGCACGGCGCAATGGGCGCGCTCGCCTTCGGCATCGGCACGTCGGAGGTCGAGCACGTCCTCGCCACCCAGACCCTGCTGCAGAAGCCGGCGAAGAACATGCTGGTGCAGGTGGACGGCGAGCTGCCGTTGGGATGCACGGCCAAGGACATCGTGCTGGCGATCATCGGCGAGATCGGCACGGCGGGCGGCACCGGCCACGTGATCGAGTATGCGGGCGAGGCGATTCGCGAGCTGGACATGGCCGGCCGCATGACGATCTGCAACATGAGCATCGAGGCCGGGGCGCGGGCCGGCATGATCGCGCCGGACGACACCACCTTCGCCTACATCCAGGGCCGCCCCTACGCGCCGAAGGGCGAGGCGTTCGACCGCGCCGTGGAGTACTGGCGCACCCTGCCGTCCGACCCCGGCGCGCAGTACGACCGGGTGGTGACGCTCCATGCGTCGGAGATCGCGCCCATGGTGACATGGGGCACCAGCCCGGAAACGGTGCTGCCGATCACCGGCGCCGTGCCCGACCCGGCCTCCGTCGCGGACGAGGCCGCGCGGGTGCAGATGCAGCGCATGTTGGACTACATGGCGCTGACGCCGGGCCAGGAGCTGGCGAGCATCCCGGTCGATGTGGTGTTCATCGGCAGCTGCACCAACGGCCGCATCGAGGATATCCGCGCCGCCGCACAGGTGGCCCGCGGCAAGCACGTCGCCCCCGGCGTGCGGGCGATGGTGGTGCCGGGCAGCGGGCTGGTGAAGCAGCAAGCGGAGGCGGAGGGCCTGGACCGCGTGATGCTGGATGCCGGGTTCGAGTGGCGGGAGGCCGGGTGCAGCATGTGCCTGGGCATGAACCCCGACAAGCTCAAGCCGGGCCAGCGCTGCGCCAGCACCAGCAACCGCAACTTCGAGGGGCGGCAAGGCCCCGGCGGGCGGACCCACCTCCTGTCGCCCGCCATGGCCGCCGCCGCCGCCGTCACCGGCCGCCTGACCGACGTGCGGGAGATGGCGTGATGCAGCCCTTCACCGTGCTGACCGGCATCGCGGCGCCGTTGCCGCTGGCCAACGTCGATACCGACAAGATCATCCCGGCCCGGTTCCTCAAGACCATCAAGCGCACCGGGCTGGGCGTCCACCTGTTCGACACGCTACGCTTCGACGGCAACGGGGCCGAGCGCCCGGACTTCGTGCTGAACACGGAGCCGTATCGCCATGCCGAGGTGCTGATCGCGCACGAGAACTTCGGCTGCGGCTCCTCGCGCGAGCACGCGCCCTGGGCGCTGCTGGACTTCGGCATACGCTGCGTGATCGCGCCGAGCTTCGCCGACATCTTCCACACCAACTGCTTCAAGAACGGCATCCTGCCCATCGCCCTGCCGCGCGAGGTGTGCGACCAGCTGATGGAGGATGCCCGCATGGGCGGCAACGCGCGCCTGACCATCGACCTTTCGCGCCAGGTGGTGGTGCGGCCGAACGGCGAGGAGATCCCGTTCGCCGTGGACGCGCTGCGCCGGCAGATGCTGCTGAACGGCCTCGACGAGATCGGCCAGACCATGCAGCGCGGCCCGGCCATCGACGCCTACGAGACGCGCCTGCGCCAGCAGGCCCCCTGGATGCCTGGCATCAACGCCACTTAGGACACGCACGACATGGCTGCCAACAAGAAGCTGCTGGTGCTCCCCGGCGACGGCATCGGCCCGGAAGTGATGCGCGAGGTCCGCCGGGTGATCGACTGGATGGACCGCCGGCGCAGCGTCTCGTTCGACATCAGCGAGGACCTGGTCGGCGGCGCCAGCATCGACGGGCGCGGCACGCCGATCACCAAGGAGGTGGTCGCCAAGGCGCTCGCAGCCGACGCCGTGCTGTTCGGCTCGGTCGGCGGGCCGCGCTGGGACAAGCTGGGCTTCGAGATGCGGCCGGAGATCGCCATCCTGACGCTCCGGCGGGAGCTGGGCCTGTTTGCCAACCTGCGCCCGGCCACCGTGCTGGACCCGCTGGTGGAGGCCAGCACGCTGAAGCCCGACGTGGTGCGCGGCCTCGACCTGATGATCGTGCGGGAAAGCACGGGCGGCCTGTATTTCGGCGAGCCGCGCGGGATCGAGACCCTGCCGGACGGGCAGCAGCGCGGCACCAACACGGAAGCCTACTCGACGCACGAGATCGAGCAGGTCGCGCGCGTGTCGTTCGAGCTGGCGCGCAAGCGGCAGAACCGCGTGTGCAGCGTCGAGAAGGCCAACGTCATGGAAAGCGGCCTCTTGTGGCGCCAGGTCGTCACCGCCCTGCACGAGCGGGAATACGGCGACGTGGCGTTGACCCACATGTATGCCGACAACTGCGCCATGCAGTTGGTGCGCAACCCCCGGCAGTTCGACGTGATCGTCACCACCAACCTGTTCGGCGACCTGCTGTCCGACCTGGCTTCCATGCTGACCGGCAGCCTGGGGATGCTGCCCTCGGCGACCCTCGGCGCGCCCGACAGCTCCGGCCGGCGCCACGCGCTGTACGAGCCGATCCACGGCAGCGCGCCCGACATCGCGGGCAAGGGCATCGCCAACCCGCTGGGCCAGATGCTGAGCTTCGCCATGCTGCTGCGCTATTCCTTCGACATGGAGGACGACGCCCGGCTGATCGAGCGCGCCTGCACCAACGTGCTGGCGAGCGGCCTCCGCACCGCTGATGTCATGGGGCAGGGCACCGCCAAGGTCGGCACCTCCGTCATGGGCGAAAGCGTGCTGCGCGAGCTGGAGAAGCTTGCGGCCTGACGAGAGGCTCGCGGCCCGGCCGGGCCGCGGCGCCCATAGGCGCGATCAAGGCGTCCGGTCTTTCAGCGTGCGCTGCAAATCCCGCTCGATCGGCTGCAGGTTGGCCGAGAACTGCGTCCGCGCGACCTCCCGCCACTCCGCAACATCCGGAACATGGGTCGGGTTGTCCCGCAACAGCTCGCGCTTGATGAACGGGAACTGCGTTTGCAGCAGTTGGCGCCACAGGTCGCTGGTCGGGTTGAGCGGCACGCGGAGCACGGAAAGGTTGCGGATGTGCCTTGCATGGTATTGCCGCACCCGCACGGTCGGGTCCGCAAGGTTCGGGCCGCCTTCCGTGTGGTCGATCAGCAGCTCGGGGTCCAGGTCGTTGACCAAGCGCTGATACGGCCAGATGGCCCGGCAGGTGAAGCCCGCCTTGAGCAGGGATTGCGTCAGGCCGATCTCATACAGGCGGACCAGCCACATCTTCGACCATGTGGGCCGCACGGTGGACCAGAACGCGCGCCACGCGTCGCTCGCGACCACGCGGGGGCTGAACGCCATCAGGTAGGATTGCAGGTGGTAGCGGGTCTGCCAGCTTTCGGTGCAGCCCCAGATGTCGGCCTGGCTGAAGTCGAACGCGGCGATCAGGTCGTGCAGCGGGCGCATCGGGCCGTAAACGCTGTCGTTCGCCATCACCACCATCTCGGTCTCCGGACGCGGCAGTTGCAGGATTTCGAACCCTTCGCGCCACGCGCCGAAATCGTAGCCGACGTTGGCGCGGATCAGCACGCCGGCGCACACGCCCTGCAACGCGGCCGTGGCGGCAGGCCGCAGGAAGCCGGAGTTGGTGACGAACACGATGGACAGGCCGGCTTCCGCCAAGCTGCGCACGTGGTGCAGCACATGGTCCCGCACCTCCCCGGCCCCGTCCCAGTGCACGTAAACGCACACCTTGGGGCCAAGCGCCATCTCGCCCTCCGGCCAGCGGCTGAGCAGGTGGTGCGGGCTGCGGCCGCTCGTCGCAAGATGGCCGAGGGAGGGCAGCAGTTCGTATCGCACGTAGCGGTAGGGCGGCCTGAGAAGCTGCCGCAGAATGCTGTTGCGTCCGGGGCGGCAAGGCGGGCCGCGATGTCGTCCGGCAAGGGCGATCCGGGATGCGCCGCCGCGACCTCGGCCGTCAACGCCGCGGCCTCGTCTTGCGCGTCCATCAGGTCGAGCGATTGCAGCTCGCCGCGCAGCGCCGCCCACCAAAGGTCCGAACCCGGCGGCGTCGCGGCGCGCACGCGGGCGAAGCGGCTGCGGCCCACCGCCGGC
>CALMAB010000474.1 GCA_937858325.1 uncultured Acetobacteraceae bacterium | reverse complement strand
GCCGAGGCCTGCCGCCGCATCGTCGCGTTCTGCGCCGGGCTGCGCTGACCCGGCGGCCATGCTGCTGAGACCGGGACGGGATGGCGACGCGGAGGGGTTCATCGCCCTGATCGACCGGTGCTGGTCCGATTATCCCGGCTGTGTCCTGGAAATGGAGCACGAGGAGCGGGAACTTTTCGCACTCGAATCCTACTGTGCCGGGCGCGGCGGGGCGCTGTGGACGGCGGAGGACGCGGGCGTCGTCGTCGGCATGGCGGCGATCCTGCCGGCGAAGGACGGTGTTTGGGAGCTGAAGAAGCTCTACGTCCACCCGGACGCCCACGGGTCGAGGCTGGGGCAGCACCTGCTGCAGACCGCGGAGGCGCACGCGGCGGCTGCCGGGGCGTCCCGTTTGGTGCTGTGGTCCGACACGCGGTTCACCCGGGCGCACCGGTTCTACGAGAAGCAGAGCTGGGTGCGGGAAGGGCCGATCCGCGCGCTCGACGACATCTCCCGCACGCTTGAGTTCGGCTACGCGAAGCCATTGGATGGGGTGTTGACGCTCAGCGCAGCCGCCGCTGCCTCGGCGGAGCGGCGGCTGGCCGAGATCCTGGTGGCCTGTGTCGAAGACGGCGCGTCGGTGTCGTTCCACGCGCCGTTGCCGCTCGACGCGGCGCGGGCGTTCATGCGCGGCGCGGCGCAGAAGGTGGCAGCCGGCCAGTGCGTCCTGCTCGCGGGCTGGGCCGGCGGCGTGCTGTGCGGCACGGTGCAGATGCACTTTGCCCAGCAGCAGAACCAGCCGTACCGGGCCGAGATCGCAAAGATGCTGGTACACCCGGACGCGCGCTGCCACGGCCTCGGGCAGAGCCTCATGCTGGCGGCGGAGGCGGCGGCGAAGCAGGCCGGGCGCACGCTGCTGACGCTCGACACGCTCACCGGCAGTGCGGGGGAGCGGCTGTATCGCCGGCTTGGCTGGACCGAGGCCGGGATGATCCCTGGCTACAGCCTGGACGCCGCAGGCCGCTCGGAAGCGACCACCTTGTTCTACAAGCGGATCGGGGATTAGCCGCCCCAGACCGGTGCCCGCTTTTCCAGGAACGCATCGATCCCCTCCCGCGCGTCCCGCTCGCCCATGTTGCGCACCATGACGGCGGCGGCGTACTCGTAGGCGTCGGCCAGCGGCATCTCGGCCTGCGTGTAGAACGCGGGCTTGCCCAGGCCCACCGTGACCGGGCTTTTAGACGCGATCCGCTGCGCCAGCGCCCGCACGGCGTCGTCAAGCGCGGCCTCCGGCACCGCGTGGTTGACTAGGCCGAGCGCCGCCGCGCGGGGCGCGTCCAGCATGTCGCCGGTCAGCAGCATCTCCATGGCGGCCTTGCGGCCCACGGCGCGGGACAGCGCCACCATGGGCGTCGAGCAGAACAGGCCGATGTTGACGCCGGGCGTCGCGAAGCGCGCCGTGTCCGCCGCCACTGCCAGGTCGCAGCTTGCCACGAGTTGGCACCCGGCGGCGGTCGCGATGCCGTGTACCCGGGCGATCACCGGCAGGCGCAGCCCGGTGATCCGCTGCATCAGGCGGGAGCACTGGGCGAACAGCGCCGCATGGGCATCCCGCGGCAAGCCTCGCAGTTCCCGCAGATCATGCCCGGCGCAGAACGCCGGCCCGGCGCCGGCGATCACCACGACCCGTATGGCGGGATCAGCGTCAATGTCGGCCAGCGCCGCCTCCATCGCCGTCATCAAAGGCACGGACAGCGCGTTGCGCGCTGCCGGGCGGTTCAGCGTCAGCCAGGCGATCCCGTCTTGGTCCTGGCGGAGCAGGACAGCTTCGTTGGACATGGCAGCCTTTCGGTTCAGGACAGGAAGCCGCGTAGGTGCGCCAACACCTCATCCGGCGCTTCCTCGGCAAGGTAGTGCCCGCTGTTCACGGCGGCGCCGGCGACCTTTGCGCTGCAATACTCGCGCCAGATCGCCAGGGGGTCATACCATTTGCCGATGTAGCCCTTGGCTCCCCATAGCACCAGCATCGGGCAAACAACCCGGCGCTTCTCCGCCCGGCTGGCGCGGTCGTGCTCCAGGTCGATGGTGGCGGCGGCGCGGTAGTCCTCGCACATGCCGGTGATCATATCGGGGTTGCGCACAGCGGCGAGGTAGTCCGCCAAGGCCTCCTCCCGGAAGAAGCCCGGCGGTTTCGGCTCCCGCGCGGTGTGCGCGGAGAACCAGACGTCCGGCGCCGCATTGATCAGGTTTTCCGGGAAGGGGTGCGGCTGCGCAAACCAGAACCAATGATAGTAGCCGAGCGCGAACGCCATGTCGGCGCGCTCGAAGTGCTCGATGGTCGGCACGATGTCCATGACCGCGAGCGACTGCACGCGGCCCGGGTTGTCGATGGCCAGGCGGTGCGCCACCCGCGCGCCGCGGTCGTGGCTGACCACCCCGAACCGCTCATGGCCGAGCGTTGTCATCAGCTCCGCCATGTCGCGCGCCATGGCCACCTTGGCATAGGGCGCGTGGTCGGCGGTGGGGCCGGGCTTGAAGCTGCCGCCGTAGCCGCGCAGGTCTGGGCAGACCAGGGTGAACCGATCCGCCAAAGCCGGGGCGACGGCGTGCCACATGGCGTGGGTCTGAGGGTTGCCGTGCAGCAGCAGCAAAGGCGGGCCGGAGCCGCCGCGGCGCAGCCGGAGCGCGCCGTCGCCCACGCGGATGGTTGTCAGTTCAAAGTCCCTGAAGAAGTCGGCCATCGGAGCCTCGCGCGCAGCCGGGGCGACCATAGCACCGCGGAACGCCTGCCGACAGGCGCGCGATGCGGCTTCCGAAACGCCGCCGTTGGCGTGCAAGCGCCGAAATGGTATCGGCTTCACCGATGCTGAATCCCGGAAAGCGAACCTCCTGCCAGCGTGCCGCGATCTGGGCTGTCCAATGAGCGCGCTTCGGGATGATGGGGTGGCGGGGGTCGGGGCGGGAGCGGCCGGGTTGGCCGCGGCGCTCCACCTGCGCCGGCATGGCGTGCCGGTTGTGCTGCTGGAAGCATCCGGCCGCATCGGCGGGCGAGCCTACACGTCGTGCCCGGCGGTGCTCGGCTTTGCCGCGTTCGACCACGGCGCGTCCTGGCTGCACGCGGCCCAGCGCAACCCGTTGACCGGGTTCGCCCACCCCGGCGAGGACACGCTGACCAACTTCGACACCACCCGGACGGAGCGCCTGTTCGTCGCCGGCCGCCCCGCCGATGCCGGCGAGCAAGCCGCCTACGACGCAGCCTGGGACCGCCTCGACGAAGTGGTTGCCCCGGCGCTGGCAGCGGATGGAGGGGAGTGCAGCCTCGCCGATGCGATGGCGCCGATGCGGGACGATCCCTGGGCCGCGACGGTCGCGGGCTGGGAGGGCGCGATCATCGCCGCCGCCGACGCGGACGTGCTGAGCCTGCGGGACTGGCGTCGCAACCGGCTGGACGGCCCCAACCTGTCCGTGCGCGGCGGCCTGGGCGCCTTCGTCGCCCGGCGCCTTGCGACCGATGTCGAGCTGAACACGCCCGTGACCACCATTGCCTGGGACGGCCCGGCCGGGGTGCGGGTGGAGACCATGCGCGGGACGGTGCGCGCGGCGGCGTGCATCGTCACCGTATCGACCGGCGTGCTGGCGTCAGGCGCGATCCGCTTCGCGCCGACCCTGCCGCATTCCGTGCAGGCAGCGATTGCCGGGCTGCCGATGGGGCTGCTGTCCAAGGTGGCGCTGCCCGCGGCCGGACCGGACCGGCTTGGGTTGCCGCCAAACACCGGCCTTGCGCAGCAGATGGCGGCCGGGCAGGCCATGGTGGCGTTCGTCGCCTGGCCGGAGGACATGGGCCACGTGATCGGCTTCGTCGGCGGGCGAGCCGCTTGGGCCTTGGCGGGCGATGACGCGGCGGCGGACGCACTGGCGCGGGACGAGCTGCGGGCCATGCTGGGCGGCGCCGTGCGGCTCGGGGACGGCGCCGTGGTGACTGGCTGGGCCACGGACCCGTTTGCGCTCGGCGCGTACGCCTACGCGCCGCCGGGCCAGGCCGGGATGCGGGGCGTGCTGGAAACGGCGTTCCCGGCGGAGCGCCTGCTGTTCGCCGGCGAGGCCTGCCGCACGGACGGGCTGGCCGGCACGGTCGGCGGCGCGTTCGCGAGCGGCCAGGACGCTGCTGTTCGGCTAGTGCAACTCCTGGAGCCGGGCCAGCAGGAAATCCCGGAACACCGCCACGCGCTTTGAGTTGCGCAGCTCCTCCGGATACACGAAGTACACCTCGACCTTCGGCGCCTTGAGGTCCGGCAGCAGCCGGGTCAGCCCGTCGAGATCATCGGCCATCCAGTCCGGCAGCACGCCGATGCCCATGCCGGAGCGGATCGCCAGCGCCATCGCGTGCAGGCTGTTGACCTCCAGCAGCGCCCGGCGCGGTTGCCCGGCACGCCGCCCGGCCTCCGCCAGCCAGTCGATGTCGGGCACCGGGGGGCGGTAGTCGCCGAACAGGATGATCTTGTGGTCGTCCAGCTCCTCCGGCCGGGTCGGCGTGCCGTGACGGGCGAGGTAGTCCGGGTGGGCCACCACCAGCCACTGGATCTGCATCAGGTGCCGCTGCACCAGGTCCGGCTGTTTCGGCGGGTGCATACGGATCGCGACATCGGCCTCCCGCATCGCGAGGTCGAGGTCGGTGTCGTCGAGCAGCAGGGTCATCGTCACGTCGGGATACGTGTCAAGAAATCCTTGGAGCCGTGGCGCCAGCCAAGTCGAGCCGAAGCCCACGGTGGTCGT
>CALMAB010000473.1 GCA_937858325.1 uncultured Acetobacteraceae bacterium | reverse complement strand
CGGGCGCAAAGGGCTTCAAGGTCGGTCGCCGTGCGGTTCTCGACGCGCAGGCCGATCAGGACGGCGCGGTTGCCGGATGGCAAGGCCGGGGCGCCACGGGCGGCATGGGCCATCACCCGGCGCCGCAGCCCCGCGCCGATGTGCTCCCGCGTCGCGCGGCACCGGACCAGGCGGTTCTCGTAGGCGTGGGCGATCAGCGCGCGCTGGTCGGCGAAGCCGCGGCGAACCCGGCCGGCGATCTCGGGAAACAGGGCGTCGATGGGGCCGTAGAACTCGATCTCGCTGCCCGGCAGGCCGGGGACCAGCCATTCCGGCAGGCGGTCCGGCGGCAGCGCGCCCACCAGTGCGTCGATGGCGGTCAGCTCGTTCCAAAGCTGGTGGCCGAGGTGGGCGCTGGTGCCGCCGCGCAGGAAGGTGGCGAAGCGGGCAGGCACGGCCGGCAGCGCGCGGCCGGCGAGCAGGCTGCTGGCGGCATAAGCGAGGTGGGGCAGCACGTGGCGGCCGAGCGCCGGGAAATGCTGGAGCATCATGCGCTTCTGGTCGCCGCCCCGGCAAAGCGCGAGGCCGTGCGCCGGGACCCAAAGGCCGGCCATGCGCGACACGTGCTCCGTCGCCAGGACGAACAGGTCGAGGCCGCTCGACCAGTCGGTGAAGCGGAACAGGCTGTTGAAGTCGTCCAGCGTAAAGGCGCCGGTGCAGGGCATGTCCGCCCCGTCCGTTGGCGACGGCCAAACGAGCGCGCCGTCCCGCATGGCGTCGGTGAGGCGGTCCTGCAGATCGACGGTCAAGGCCCGGCGCAGGGCGGCCGGATCGGCCCCGAACGACGAAGCATGGGCCAGCGGGGCGGCACCGGGCGTGTCGATGTCGCACAGGGCGGGGTTTGGCAGCACTTCCGCCTGCAACGCTGCGGCAATGGCGTCGCGCAAGCCCGGGCCGAGGCGCAGGAACTCGTGCAGGGCCGCCTCCGACGCAGGAGAAGGCCGAGCCGGGTAGGTCGGCAGCAGCATGTCGCGAAGCGCCGTGAGCGCCGGGCGGAACGCTGCGCGGAAGGCGGCGCGGGTGTGGTCCGGCCACGGCTCGGTGGTGTTGGACTGCTGCCCGGCGCCGTTGAAGAACCATTCCGCCCGCCCTCCGGCATCGTGCAGTAGTTCGAGAATCGTGAAGCCATCAGCAACCACTGCGTGCAACGCCTGCCAGTGCTGCCCGAGAGCCGGCGCATCTGGCAGGCTGACCTGCGCGACCGGCACAATCTTAAAACCTGGCTGTGGCCCGTGCTGCAACTTTGAGTCGATTATTTCGCTTGCTTGCACCGAACTGCTCCTGCAACCTTCTCAGTGCGTAATGCCAGGGTTAGCGGCATGAGCGCAATCGGCGACATGGCCCGGCTTCGGGCCGGCAAAACGGAGGTCTGCGTGGCATTGTCGGTGGCCGTCATCGGGGCGGGTTGGTACGGGTGCCACATCGCCCTATCCCTGCGTGGCCTCGGCCTGGACGTGACGGTGTTCGACCAGAACGAGCGCGCCATGCACGAGGCGTCAGGCAACAACCAGTTCCGCCTGCACCTTGGCTTCCACTACCCGCGCCACCACGGCACCCGGGCGCAGTCGCGCGACGGGTTCATGCGATTCGTCGAGCGCTACCCGCAGCTGAGCCGGGAGGTCAGCGAGAACATCTACGCCGTCCCGCGCGAGGACAGCCTGATCGACTTCGCGACCTACCGCTTGATCATGACCTCCTCCGGCATCGACTACCGCGAGGTGCGCGAAAGCTCCGTGCTGCTGCGCGGGGTGGACGGGCTGCTGCTGGCGGGGGAGCGGGTGCTGTTGATCGAGCGCGCCCGGCGCTACTTCACGGAGCGCCTCGGCGACAGCCTGCAGCTCGGCCAGCGAATCGACGCGGTGGAGGAGCGGGCGGACGGCATCCACGTGGACGGCACCCGCTACGACGTGCTGGTGGACGCGACCTGGGGGCACCGCACCGGGCTGCCGATGCGCTTCTATTACGAGCCGACGATCCTGCTGTACTACGAGACGGACGGCCCCTTCCCCGCGGTCACGCTGGTGGACGGCCCGCTGTGCTCGATCTACCCGACGGAGGACCCCGGCCTCTACACCCTGTCCAGCGTGCCGCACACCCCGCTCGGGCGGCTGGACAGCCCGGAGGAAGCGCGGCGGGTGCGGGACGGCGTGTCGGCGGCGACGGTGGCGGAAAAGGCGCAGGCGATGGAGGAGCAGATTTCCCGCTACCTGCCGGAGTTCCGCGAGCGGTTCCGCCTGGTGGGGCCGCAGCTTGCGATCAAGACCAAGCCGGTCGGGCGGTTCGACGACCGGAGCTGCTACGTGTTCCGCCGGGGCCGGTGCTTTTCGGTGATGTCGGGCAAGATCGACACGGTGTTCTTCGCCACCGAGCGGATCCTTGCGGCCATCGAGGCCGGGCAGTTCGACGCGGGGATGCACGTCGATAGCTCGCTCCGGCGCAACATCGCGCAGCTCCGGGCATAATGGACGCGCTGATTGGCAGCACCGGGTTCGTGGGCCAGACCCTGCTGGCGCAGCGGGCGTTCGGCGCGGGCTACCATTCCACGGACATCGAGGCCATCGAGGGCCGGGCGTTCAACCGCATCGTCTGCGCCGGGGTGAGCGCGGTGAAGTGGTGGGCTAACGCCCACCCGGAGGAGGACCGCGCCGGCATCGAGCGGCTGACGCGCCGGCTGGAGCGGGTGCGGGCGGAGCGGTTCGTGCTGATCTCGACCGTGGATGTGTACGGGACGCCGCTGGCGGTGGACGAGGAGGACGCGGTGCCGGAGCCGGACCTCCATCCCTACGGCCTGCACCGCGCGTGGCTGGAGGAGTGGGTGCGGGAGCGGTTCCCGGTGTGCCACGTGGTCCGCCTGCCGGCGCTGTTCGGGCCGGGGCTGAAGAAGAACGCGCTGTATGACCTGCTGCACGGCCATCGGCTGGAGCACATCGACCCGGCGTCCCGCTTCCAATGGTATCCGCTGGAACGCCTGGCCGACGACATCGACCGGGTGCAGGCGCTGGGCCTGCCGTTGGTGAACCTGGTGACGGAACCGGTGTCGATGGCG
This sequence comes from uncultured Acetobacteraceae bacterium, assembly GCA_937858325.1. Classification (GTDB taxonomy): domain Bacteria; phylum Pseudomonadota; class Alphaproteobacteria; order Acetobacterales; family Acetobacteraceae; genus CAHJXG01. Next base: position 253 of record CALMAB010000473.1, on the reverse strand, counting down.
GAAATCCAAGGCCGGTTCTTCCCGGGCAGCACGCTGGGCGGCCCGCCTGGCGGCGGCTTGGCGCGGCCGGTCGCCTACGACGTGCGGACCCGGCACGGCGCGGCGTTTGGCGGCGGCGAGGGCTACGCGATGGACGGGGAAGCGGCGCTGCGGGCCATGGGACGCTTCGTTTCTGCGCAGCGGGCATGACAAGGAAGCTGGGCGTGTCGAACCTTGCCTGGGCGCCGGGGGAAACCGCGGCGCCCAGGCAAGG
>CALMAB010000472.1 GCA_937858325.1 uncultured Acetobacteraceae bacterium | reverse complement strand
TTGCCTTCCAGCATCACGTCGAACTCCAGCCCGGCGGCGTCGCGCATGAAGCGGGCGAACTCGAACGGGTTGGTGAAGTCGGCGTGCCCCGTCCACACCGGGGGCAGCAGCGCCTTGGTCTTCTTGCGGGTCTTGCGGTCCATCCGCACCACCTCCCGCAGCTCCGTCCGCGGCGAGGAAAAGTGGATCTTCGGCCGCACGCCGTCCGGCCAGGTGCGGAGGATGGGGCGCAGCACGTCGATAGCGTCCAGCCCGGTCGGGTTCAGGCACCAGTGGTGCTGGTAGTCGAAGATCAGCCGCACGCCGGTTTGCTCATGGATCCACAGCACGTCCGCCGCGGAGAAGCGGATGTCGTCGTGCTCCAGCACCAGGCGCCGCCGGACGTGCTCGGGGAGCGTCGGCCAGGTCTGCGCCCAGCGTGCGCGGCTCGCTCCCGTGTCGCCATAGGCGCCGCCCACATGCGTCACCATGACCGCTTCCGGCCCCAGCTCCATGCGGTCCAGCATCTCGGCCTGGCTCGCCAGGTCCCAGATGCTTTTCTTTGTCAGCGCCGGGTCGGGGCTGTTCAGCAGCACGTATTGCGAGGGATGGAACGACAGGCGGATGCCAAGCTCCTTGGCCCGCGCCCCCGTTGCGCGCAGTTCCGCGTCGCTTTCCGCCACCATGGAATGGAACTGCGGCATGTCCGGGTGGGTCGCGTAGGGCGCGAGGTCGGACGACATGCGATACATGTCGATCCGACGCTTCTGCAAATACGTGAAGATCGCGTCGAGGCATTCGAGCGACGTTTTCAGGTGCGGGCCTTTCTGCCACCGCCTCGTGTCGTTGCTCTTCAGCCCCGGCGCGCCCATCACCTTGACGGGAAAGCCAAGGCGCAGCTTGGCGGTCATGCGGACACCTCGTCCGATACTTCGTCTAGCACCTCGTCTTCTGGCCCGAACCCCAGGCCGCGGATGAACACGTTCCAATCGGCCGGGCGCAGCGCGCCGCCGGTCGCCTGGCGGTGCCCCGACCCGTAAGCCCCGTCCGCGCCCGGCGGGCGATGCTCGGCGAGAAAGGCGACCAAGTCCCGGTCGCGGGCGCTGCGCACGGCGAAGTGGACCCAGCCCGGCCGGTAGCCGGCGTTGGCCGCCAGCACGATCTCCCCCCGCAGCCGGCCGCGCCATTGCTGGGCGATCAACGGGTGGATTTGGGCAGGCGAGCTGAACCGGATCAGCGCCACCTCGCCCCGCACCTTGGGGCCGACGCGTCGCGCGGCGTCCAGCTCCGCCTTGACTTCCGCCTTGGCCGCGCGCAGCGCCGCCGCCTCCGGCCGCCCGCCCTTGGTGATCTCCTTCGGGTCGTCCGCCGTCATCAGCAGCGCGAGGGCGGGCGACGCGTCGCCGGACGCGGTGCGCCGGGGCGCGTTGACCAGGGACGCCGCATCCCGCAGCGCCGTGATGCCGTAGCGCCGCGCCTCCGCCATCTCGGGGAAGCCCGCGTCCTCCGCCATGTCGCCGATCAGGCCGACCGCCGCGATCCACAGCCAGGGCGCCGGGTCCGCCAGCGCCCCGGCGCACCAGTAGGCGAGCAGGCCCGAGGTCGGGATCGGGTCCATGCCGTATCCGGTGATCACGGTGGCGCCAAGCGGCGCCGAACCCGGGATGTGGTGATCGACGACGATTGTGGGCACGCCGGGCTTCGGCAGCTCGGGCTGCACGCCAAGGTCCGTCACCACCACGCCGCCCGCCGGCACGGGGCCAAGCTCGGCGCGCATTTCGTCCGACCACGGGCTTTCGCCCCGGCCGACCACGCGGGTGCGGACCTGCCAGCCGTCCGCGGCGAAGGCCCGGGCGAACAGGGACGCGGCGGACAGGCCGTCAGCGTCGTTGTGGCTCAGCACGAGCACCGGGTGCGCGCGGTCGAAAGCCTGGACCGCGGCCCGGAAGGCCCCGGCGACGTGCTGCGCGGCGTGGAGGGGGGTGATGGCGTTCATCCCACCCTAATGCGCCGCCCGTCCGTTCGTTTCATCGTAGTTGCGTGGGAAGCAATCTGCCCGCGTCGGCCGGGCTGCACGCCGCGGCAGCCCGGGTCCGCGCAACATGGCCCAGTTGTTGCGGGACAGGCTGCAAGATAGGTTTTAGAGACGGCACCTCGCGATTGCCGAAACAAAGGACGGAGTTGGGCTTGGCAGGCACGGGCGTGGAACGGAGACCCTTGCTCGGCCTGGCGGGCGTGCTGCTGGCAGCCCTCACGGCGGAGTTCAACGACGGCGTCACGTCCACGGCGCTGATCGACGTGCGGGGCGGCCTGGGCATCAGCTATGACCCGGGCACCTGGCTCACCAGCCTGTTCTCCACGAGCCAGATCATCGGCATGTCGATGGCCACCTTCTGGGCGCTCACGGTGTCGATCCGCCGCTGGCTGCTGGGCGTCATCGCGCTGACCTGCGCCAGCACGGTGCTGATCCCGCTCACGTCGAACCTGGGCCTGCTCTACCTCCTCCGCACGGTCCAGGGCCTGTGCTCCGGCTTCACCATTCCGCTGCTGCTGACGGTGGCGCTGCAGGTGCTGCCGCCGCCGGTCCGGCTGTATGGGCTGTCGGCCTATGGCCTCACGGCCACGTTCGGGCCAAACATCTCCACCGCGCTGGCCGCGCTGTGGACCGACCTCGTGGGCTGGCAGTTCGTGTTCTACCAGGACCTGCCGCTGTGCGCGCTGTCCGGCCTGCTGGTCTGGTATGGCGTCGCGCAGCAGCCGCCGCGATACGAGCGCATCCGGCAGTTCGACTGGCGCGGCGCGCTGCTCGTCACCGTCGGCTTCGGCGCGTTCACCACCATGCTGGAGCAGGGGGACCGGCTGGACTGGTTCAACTCGGACCTCATCTGCGTGCTCGCTTTGGTCTCCGTCGTCGCGCTGCCGCTGCTCGTGGCGAACGACCTGACGGCGGAGCTGCCGCTTTACCGCTTTTCCCTGCTGAAGCGGCGCAACTACCTGTTCGGGCTGACCACCCTGTTCACCTTTCTCCTGCTCAGCCAGTCGGCATCGACCATCCCGCTCCGCTACCTGCAGCAGGTCGCAGGCTTCCGCCCGGAGCAGTCCTACGTGATCACCGTCCTGATCGCCGCGCCGCAGTTCCTGCTCCTGCCGGCCGTGGCCTTCCTGCTGGACTTCAAGACCGTCGATTCGAGGTGGGTGCTGTTCGCCGGCATCGTCTGCGTCGTCGCGGCCTGCATCGGCAACTCCTTTCTCACCTCCGTTTGGGACGCCAAGACCTTCCTGCTTTGGCAAGGGTTGCAGGCGGCCGGCGCGCCGCTCGTCGTCATGCCGCTGCTGATGATGTCCACGAACACCATCAAGGACCCGGCGGACGGGCCGTTCGCGTCCACCCTGATGAACACCATGCGCGGCCTGGCCGAGCCGGTCGGCGTGTGGATGATCCAGCTCATCCTGCGCTGGCGCGGCGGGCTGCATTACAACCGCATCGTGGACCAGTCGGGGCAGGGATCGTTCAGCGCGCTGGGGCAGCACAGCCCGGCAAGCATCGCCGCGTTCCGCAGCACCGTGCAGGCGCAGGCAACCGTGCTGACGTTGAGCGACGCCTTTCTCGTCATCGGCTGCTTGGCCCTGCTCCTGGCGGTCGTGCTGGCGGTGCTGCCGGTCCGCACCTTCTCGCCCCGCATCCTCGCCGAGCAGAAATAGGACCGCGAGATGGCCGACGAGGAGAAGAACGGCGCGCCGCCGAAGGACAAGCCCGGCGCGCAGCAGCCCGGCGACAAGGGCAAGCAGGGGGACAAGGACCAGCCGGCCAAGCGGAAACCCCTGTGGCCCTGGCTGCTGGGCGGCGCGGTGTTGGTCGGCTTCGTGGCCGTCGTTCTCGCGGTCATCTTCGCCCCTGCCCCGGACGTGTGGACCAACGACGCCTACGTTTCCGCGCACTACGCGACCGTGGCGCCGCGCATCTCCGGGCAGATCGCCTCCGTCGATGTGGACGACAACCAGCCGGTCGCCGCCGGGCAGCTGCTGGCGACCATCGACGACCGGGACTTCCGCGCGGCGCTCGCCACCGCCGAGGCCACGCTGGAGCAGAACATGGCGCAGCTCGCGGAGGCCAGCGCCTCCATCTCGCGCCAGCCGTCCGTGGTGGACCAGTCGCAGACGCAGAACCCGTCCGCCGAGGCGCAGCTCGCCTTTGCCCAGGCCAACCAGCGGCGCTACCGCAACCTCGCCGCGACCGGCGCCGGCACCTTCCAGGAGCGCCAGCAGGCGGACCAGCAATTGCAGCAGGCGCAGTCGGCGGTGGACCAGGCCCGCGCCGCCACGGACGCGGCCCGGCGGCAAATCCCGGTGCTGGAAGCGCAGCGCGCCGCGGCGGAAGCGGCGGTCAAGGCCGACCTGGCGCGGGTCGAGCAGGCGCGGCTCAACCTCAGCTACACCCAAATTCTGGCGCCGGTCGCCGGCATCGTCGGCCAGCGCACCGTGGAGGTCGGCAACTACGTGGCCCCCGGCGCATCCCTGATGGTCGTGGCCCCCCTGGACCAGGCGTACATCGTCGCGAACTACCGCGAGGTGGCGCTGCGCCACGTCTTGCCGGGACAAAGCGTGACGATCCACGTCGATGCCTACGACATCGACCTCCGCGGCGTGGTGGACAGCGTGGCGCCGGCGTCGGGGGCGGCGTTCGGGGCGATCCAGCCCAACAACGCCACCGGCAACTTCACCAAGATCGTGCAGCGCCTGCCGGTGAAGGTCCTGGTGTCGCCCGCTCAGCCCGAGGCGAAGCTGCTGCGCCTCGGATTTTCCGTGGAAACCACGATCCACACCGGGCTGGCGGACGTGGCCGGCGAGCAGCAGCGAACGCCCGCCCGCGTCACGGCGCCGCGGTGACGGCCGGGCGGCTGGCCTGGGCGGGCGCGCTTTTGCTGGCCGGCTGCACCGTGGGGCCGGACTTCCACCCGCCCGATCCCGGCGCGCCGGCCAGTTGGGGGCCGGTGCGGGCCGACGTGCCCAGCCGCACGGGCACGGACGAGGTGGACCCGCAGTGGTGGACCCAATTCCGCG
>CALMAB010000471.1 GCA_937858325.1 uncultured Acetobacteraceae bacterium | reverse complement strand
GGAGCCGCAGCGCCTCGGCCGAGGCTTGGAGATCGAAGCGGCGGGCGGCATCGAGCACCAGGGCCGGCCCGCGGCCGGCGCCGCGGCTGCGCAGCACGCCATGCAGGCCGCGGATGGTCTCGGCCTGCGCGCGGATCTCGGCCCCGGCGAGCGGTCGCACGATCGACCGCCCGGCCCAGAGGAAGGGGCTGCGCCGGCGGCGGCGGCGCATCTTCCCGTGCCCGGCCCGGCCCGCCGGTTGCGCGTCGCCGTTGGCCGCGGCCAGGCGCGCCAGACGCGACGAGCGGCGCTTGAGGTGGGCGACGCCGATGATCGACAGCACGGCCCCCACCAGCGTCATCCAGCTCGCCGGCTCGGCCACCGCAACCGCGATCGACACGCCGTCCAGCAGCGAGAAGGGCGGAGCGCCGGACGGGGTTCCCGCCGCCAGGAACGACAGCACCTCGCTCGTGCTGGTTGCGGTGTACGTGAGGGTTTGCTTGATCCAACCAGTGAAGCCCTGGCCCGGGTTGTTGATGATCGGCGTGCTGTGCAGCTCGTTGCCCAGGGTAACTTGCCATTGCTCGGTCGTCGCAGCGGTGTAGCCCGATCCCTTCTGCTGTGCGGCGCCCCAGTAGAACGACAAGGCGTATTGCAAGCCCACCGTCAGGCCAGTGACGGTCTGCGTGATGGCGCCCACAGAGAAATCGCCGTCCGCGCCCACGAAATTGCCGCCGGTTGGACTCGTTGAGGGGAAGCCGTTGCTGGTGCCCGAAAGTGAGGTGCCCTGCAGAATGAGCGCACCGTAGCTTACCGACTGGGACCCTGTCGTCGTGGCTGTGCCAGGATAGAATATGAAGTTGTAGCCCGACGTGGACCAGCCGGTAACGTTGGTCGTGTTTATCTGCGCCGGAGTCGTCCCCATGGTGGTTTGTTCAAAGTCCCCGTTCACGATCACCGGGACCGCCTGGGCATCGGTTACGACCGACGCAAGAAGGATCGGCACGCTCAGCAGGAGGGGCCGCAACGCCATTGTTCGCCTCAGACATCAACCTTCAGTTTAGATTGCCGAACTCATATGCAAAATGCAACGAACAAAAGCTAGGCGCAAGGGCCGGGCACGGCGGCCCGGCTCAGCCCTTCGCCGAGGCGAAGGCGTTGAAGGTGATCAGCGTGTAGGTGTCGGCCACGCCCGGCAGCGTCTGCACCCGCTCCGTCACGAACAGCCCGGTGTCCTGCGCGTCGTCCAGGTAGAACTTGCCCAGCAGGTCGTATTGGCCGGAGGTCGAGTAAATCTCCGACAGCTCCTCGATGGTATCAACCGCAAGCTGGGCGACGCGGTAGGCGTGCCCCATCTGGCATTTCATCTGGACGAAGATCGCGCGCATCGGAGTCCCCTGCTGCCGTCCGGGGAAGCTACCGCGCTTTTGGGGCGCCGGCCACGCAGGCGGGCACGGTCCCGCCCGCATCCGGTCCGTTGACGGCGAGGAAGCCCGGATCGAACGGCGCGACCTTGGCCGGGTTGGGCGAGGGGTGGTAGGAGAACCTGATCAAGCGGTGTCGCCCGTCGTGGTCAGCCAGCGGCGCCGGCGACCTCGGCACAACACGCCCCCGCCGGACGGAGGAATGCTGGGAATGGACACGCAGGCGACTGGACCGACCACCCGCCCCGGCGGGAGCTCGTCTCCTCGCCCCGGCGGCCGCGTGCTGGCGGACGCGTTGGTGGCGCAGGGCATCGACCACGTGTTCGCCGTGCCGGGCGAAAGCTACCTGGACGTGCTGGACGGGCTGTATGACGTGCAAGACCGCCTGAGCCTGATCACCTGCCGGTTCGAGGCGGGCGCGGTCAACATGGCAGAAGCCTACGGCAAGCTCACCGGCCGCCCCGCCGCTGCCATGGTCACCCGCGGCCCCGGCGCGTGCCACGGCGCGATCGGCGTGCATGTGGCGCAGCAGGACAGCACGCCGCTGCTGCTGTTCATCGGCCAGATCCCGTTCGAGGAAACCGACCGCGACAGCTTCCAGGAGGTCGATTACCGCCGCATGTTCGGCCCGCTTGCCAAGTGGGTCACGCAGATCGACGACGCCCGCCGCATCCCGGAGCTGGTGGCCCACGCCGTGGACGTCGCCACCACCGGGCGGCCCGGTCCGGTCGTCATCGCGCTTTCGGAGGAGATGCAGAAGCACCGCGTCACGGTGCCCGACATCGGCCGTGCGCCCGTGTCCGCCGGGCTGCCGGACCCGGCGGCGCTGGCGGAGATGCAGGCGATGCTGGCCCGCAGCCGCAAGCCGCTGGCGATCCTGGGCGGAAGCTGCTGGACCGAGGCGGGCCGGGCGGCGGTGCGGGAGTTCCTGGTGGGGCACGGCCTGCCGGTTGCCGTGGGCTTCCGGCGGCAGGCGCTGTATGACGGCCGGCTGCCGAACTTCGTCGGCGACCTCGGCGTCGGGTCCGACCCGGCCTTGGTGGCGCGGGCGCGGGACGCCGACCTGATCCTTGCCATCGGCACCAGGCTCGGCGAGGCGACCACCCAGGGCTACCAGCTTTTTTCCGGCGGCGACGTGCCGATCATCCATGTGTATCCGGACGCTGCCGAGATCGGCCGGGTGTTCCGCCCGGCGCTCGGCATCGCCTGCGGCCTCAACGCCTTTGCGCACGCCGCCGCGGCGCTGCCGCCGGTGCAGGATACGCAGGCTGAGGTGCCATGGGCCGAGTGGACCCGCTCGCTGCGCGCGCTGCGGGAAGCCGGGCGCGTGGTGCCGGAGTACGAGGGCGCGCTGAACCTCGCTCAGGTGATGCGCGAGCTGGAGGACTTGGCGCCGGCCGACGCCGTGTTCACCTCGGACGCCGGCAACTTCGCGACCTGGCCCGCCCGCTTCATCAACTTCGGCGACGGCCAGCGCATGATCGGCCCGGCCAACGGCGCCATGGGCTACGGCGTCCCCGCCGGCATCGCGGCGGCGCTGGCGTTCCCCGGCCGCACGGCGATCACCTTCGTGGGCGACGGCGGCATGTTGATGACCGGGCAGGAAATCGCCACCGCGTTCCAGTACGGCGTGGCGCCGGTCGTGCTGGTGTTCAACAACGCGATGTACGGCACGATCCGCATGTA
>CALMAB010000470.1 GCA_937858325.1 uncultured Acetobacteraceae bacterium | reverse complement strand
CGTCCAGCCCGGTCAAGCGGCGCGGGGCAAGGACGGACACGACAAAAGCCGCACCGCCCCCGCGCCCGCTGCCGACCTCCAGCACGTCGAGGCCCCGCAGCGTCCCGCCGTGCCGGCCGGAGGCCGCGACGCGGGCGTAAAGCATCAGGCGATGCCGCTCCGCCGTGTCCTCCGGCACGGGAACGGCAAGGGGCGCATCGCCCGGCAACGGGGCGTATCCGTAGTTCATTGTCGTCCATTCCGGCATCCCGTAGGTCCGGGCCAGGTGGTCGTACAGGCGGCGGACCACCCATCGCTTGACACGGCCTAATGCGGCGCCGCCGCTTGCGCCGGTGACGATGCTTGCCGGATGGAACACGCCGGGGCGCATGGGCGGCGCCTAGGTCCGTGCGGCCGGACGTGTCGGCTGCACGGATGCCGGGATTGCAGCGTCCTGGTTTCCGCCAAGCGCCGCCTTGCTTTTCAGCGCCGTGCCCACCATCGGGCTGTGCAGGCCGGCGGCGCTGAGGTGGCGCATCGTTTGTGCTCCTTGGCCGGGCGGTCCGGCCCCAGGCCATGAAAACCGGCCGGCTCGCGGGCTGGTGCGACGGGGCTTAGCCACGGGAGCGGTGTCGGAACGGCTGGCCGGGCTGCCATGGCCTCCGGCGGACGGAACCGTGGCAGAGCACCTAAAGCAAGTGAATGGATACCATGCCATTCCGGCATTTCCAATGGAACGCCCGGCGGCGCGACATGGGCGGTGTTGCCAAGATTGGGCAAAAGGAGCAGCCATGTCACTGCAAGAAAAGCTCGACGCCTTCAAGGACGCCTTCCAGAAGCGGCAGCCGCCGGAGGTGCTGGAAACGATGCGCCGGGCCACGGCGGACCTGATCGCATCCGGCCAGGCCGGGCGCGCGCTGAAAACCGGCGATGCCGCCCCGGCCTTCGTCCTGCCAAACGAGGACGGCCGGCCGGTGAGCCTGCAAGACCTGCTGGCGAAGGGCACGCTGGTGCTGACGTTCTATCGCGGGACTTGGTGCCCGTACTGCAACGCCGACCTGCAAGCTCTGCAGGCGGAGCTGCCCGCCATGGAAGCGGCAGGCGGCGCGATGGCCGCGATCTCTCCGCAAACGGCGGTCAACAGCCGCAAGGCGCTGCGGGACAACCGCCTGACCTTTCCCATCCTGACCGACAAGGGAAACGAGGTGGCGGCGGCGTTCGGCCTGCGCTTCCGGCTGCCGGACGACCTGGTCGCAATCTACAAGGGATTCGGCAACGACCTGGCGGTTGTCAATGGCGAGCCATCCTGGACCCTGCCGATGCCCGCCCGCTACGTGATCGGAGCCGACGGACGCATCCTCCACGCGGAGATCAACCCGGACTACACGCGGCGGCCAGACCCCTCGACCCTGCTGCCGGTGCTGCGGGACGCCACGCTCGTGCGCGCGTGAGGCACCAACAGGCGAGGCTTCGCCAAGCGCCCGCCTGAAACAGGCACCTGCAGGCATGGTTTCCATGACGGGCGGCGCTGCCCAGGGCCTGCCGGACGCTGCTTGCGGACCCGCCGGTCCCGCTGACCCCAGGAGCGCGCAACCATTGAACCACGCGACGACCAAGGATGCGCCAGTGCTGACAGGCACGGAGCTGGCTTCGGCCGACGATGCGGCGGCCTATCCGCCCATTGCCGACTACGCCATCGTCGGCGACTGCCGGACGGTGGCCCTGATCTCCCGCCAGGGATCGGTGGACTGGCTTTGCATGCCGGCGATCTCCGGCGCGTCGGTGTTCGCGGCGCTGCTGGACCGCAGGCGCGGCGGCCGCTTTGCCCTGCGCCCGGCCGCGCCCTTCCGAACGGAGCGGCGTTACCTGGACGGCACCAACGTGCTGGAAACCACCTTCATCACCGCCGGCGGGCGCGCCCGGGTCATCGACCTGATGCCGCTCAGGGGCGACGCCGCCGGGCTGGAGCCGGAGCGGGAGCTGCTGCGCATCGCCGAGGGGCTGGAGGGCGAGGTGGAAATGGAGGCGCTGTATGACCCGCGCCCTGACTACGCCCGGTTCCAGCCCCGCCTGACCTACCGAGGCCGCGCGCTGGGCTGGGTGTTCCAGCACCGTGGCGAAGCCTTCAACCTGCTGACCGAGTTGGAGATGCGGCCCGCCCCGGACGGCCCGGGCCTGGTGGGCCGGACCGTCCTGCGGCCCGGCGAGCGCCGCCGCATGTCGCTCTCTCACGCCACGCGCGACATGCTGGTCATTCCGCCGCTGGGCGCCGGAGCGGACCGGCGCATGGGTTCAATAGTCGAATGGTGGCGGGCCTGGAGCGGCCAGTGCAGCTTTGGCGGCCGGCACCGGGAGGCGGCGCTGCGGAGCGCGCTGACGCTGAAGCTGCTGACCTGTGGCCTGTCCGGGGCGGTGCTGGCGGCGGCCACGACCTCCTTGCCGGAGGCCATCGGCGGTGTGCGTAACTGGGATTACCGCTTCTGCTGGCTGCGGGATGCCGCGACGACGCTGCGGGCCTTTGCCGGCATCGGCTTCCGCCACGAGGGCCGGGCCTATCTGGATTGGCTGCTGCACTCCACCCGGCTGACCCAGCCGCGCCTCATAGTGCTGTACGACGTGCACGGCCGCACCGAGCACCCCTACCTTGAGCTGGACCACTTGGAAGGCTGCCGCGGCTCCGCCCCGGTCCGCGTCGGCAACAACGCCGTGGAACAAGTGCAGCACGACGTGTACGGCTCGGCCATTTCCGCTTCCGCCGCCTGGGTCGCAGGCGGGGGCAGGTTGGCGCGGGACGAGCAGCGGCTGCTGGTCGGCTTCGGCCGCCAGGTCTGCAAAACCTGGCGGCAGCCTGACAGCGGCTTGTGGGAGGTGCCCGGCCCGCCCCGGCACTACGTCCATTCCAAGCTGATGTGCTGGTCGGCGCTGGACGATCTGCTGGCGCTGGACGCGGCCGGGCACATCCGGGCGCCGCAGGACCTGTTCCTGCGGGAGCGCGACGCGCTGCGCGCAGCCATCGAGGAGAACGGCTTCCAGCCGGCACCGGACGGCAGCGGCAGCTATGTCGGCGCGTTCGGGGAGGATTGGGCGGATGCCAGCCTGCTCATCATGGCCCGGCTCGGCTTCCACCACGCCCGGCATCCCCGCATCGTCGGCACGCTCGCCCGCATCCAGCGCGAGCTGGAACGGGAAGGGCTGCTGCTCCGCTATGCGCCCGAGGTGGACGGGCTGCCGTCACGGGAGGGCGCGTTCGGCATTTGCGGCTTCTGGGGCGTGGAGCTGCTGGCCATGCAGGGGAGGGTGGAGGAAGCGGAGGCGCTGTTCGACCGCGCGGCGTCGCTCGCCAACGATGTCGGGCTGCTGGCCGAGGAGTACGATCCCGTTTCGGGTGCTGCGCTCGGCAACGTGCCGCAAGCCTTCACCCATGCCGGTCTGATCTCGGCGGTGCTGACCTTGGACCAGGCCAGGAAGGGACTGCCATGAGCCACATGCTGCTGTTGCTGCACGGCTTGTCGTCCACCAAGCTGCGGCGCGTGCGTGATCTTGTGGAGGAGCACATGGACAAGGACCTGTCCTTGGCCGACCTGGCAAGCGCCGCGGGCCTAAGCCGGTCCCATTTCCTCACGGCGTTCCGCGCCAGCGTGAGCAAAAGCCTCCACCGCCACCTCGCGATGCGGCGCATCGAGCGGGCAAAGGAACTTCTCGCGACGACGGGTTTGCCGATCTCGGAAATCGGTTTCATGGTCGGCTATGCGAACCAAGCCCACTTCACCACCGCGTGCAAACGGCTGACCGGGACCACGCCCGCCGCGTATCGCAGGACACGGCAGAGCACGATCTGAAGCCTTTCGGCGCAGGGCTTCCGCAAGCAGCTGCAAACGGTTCGGCGATGCCCTGATCGCGCGTTTGCCGGGGCTTGGTGGCCTGGTCAGCCGCATGGTGCGCCACCAGCAGGCCGGCCGGCATTGCAGCTTTCCTTTCCGAAAGGCGTGTTATACTTCCCATACCCATCCAGGAACGCTAGGATGAGCGCGTTCCCGGCGAACGGCAGACTGGCTTTCGGCCGCCTGTATCCGGGCGAGCTTCGGAGCCTATGGGACATGATCGCATTCAATGCGCCGCGATTTCACTTTCTGATGTCGTGGCTCACGATGACCGAGACGACCCTCTCGATGGAAAGGTGGCGTGCCTCGAACGCGCCTATGCAGATCGACATGCACGGATGCGTCCATGCCGACAACGGCCTTGAATTTGACGACCACATCAAGAACTTGGCCGAACTCGGGTTGGATGAGTGCGCCACTGTCTTGGGTCGCATCAAAGTGTGTTACGTCGGTCAGGGACAGCCGGGGCAAACCCACGAACGGCTTGAGGGCTTGCTGAAAGACTTCCGCCATAGGTTGTATGATGCACTCAAGCGGCCAAAATTCCTCGTTTTGAACGCGAGAGAGCAGGAACTTTACGAACCAGCGCAGCCCCATTACGGAACGCAAGTCGGCGCATCGTTCCCGTCCGTCACCTACGAGATTGGCGAAGCCGCCAAGTGCCTGGCTTTAGGGCGATCCACCGCAAGCGCCTTCCATTCGATCCGCTGCCTTGAAGCCGCGATCCGCGCCATGTCGCGTTGCCTTGGCATTCCAGACCCGACCAAAGGCGCAGACAGGAGTTGGCACAAGGCCCTGGGTGCGCTCAAGGCTGAAATGGACCGGCGTTGGCCTCCCAGCGGGCGACTGTCCGGCGATGGTCGCTTGTTCGAGGAATGGCACGCGGTCCTATCATCCATGCAGAACCCGTATCGCAACTCTACAATGCACCTGGACCAGAAATATACCGACGAAGAATCTCGTTACATCTTCGACGCCGTTGGCGTTCTTATGAAGAAGGTGGCTTCGCGGTGCGATGAGGACGGGCAACCGCTGGCGTGACGCTCCCCTTCGGCACAACGATGCGCTCAAACACCCTCTCAAAATCTGCCGGATTTTCCGATGCGCCAATCTCGCGAGCGGTTTCAATGAACCGCTCGGATTGCGGCTTCTCGTCCGGCCTTGGCTTGCGTGCTGGCATCTTGCTCTCCTTAAAAGTCTATCGCGCCGATTAGCGGGGAGTTCGAGGGGCGGACGGTGGCGCTTGGTTGAGCGGGGGTGGTGCAGCCGCAGGAACACTCGTCGAAGCTGACTTGTTGTACACAGCTACGCCAAGAGCGAGCGCGGCGGCGAGCATACCGCCGATGACCCAGGCCGCCCCTCTGAAAAAACTGATCTGGCCTCTGATGCCCTCAATTTTCTCACTTTGCTTGCCCACGTCTGCAATCAGACGGTCTGTTTTCGCGCCAAGCTCTGCAACCGCTTTTTGCGTCTCCATGATTGATTGTAAGAATATGCTGTTCATGTCCACCAGCGGAGCCGGTGCTGGAACGTTGGCGATCCTATCTGGCGGGGCGGACACTGTTTCTGAGGGGTTTGGCCCGCCATTCCCGCCCTTGGCACCAGCCGGGCTAGACATCTTTTCTGGACTCTAGCTTGGACCTGATCCAGTCCCACACTGTCGCTGGCGCTCGTCCAAAATAGGAGGTGGTTGCAAACACAACAGCATTTCCCAGTGTCTGAGCATCTGGATTCTTCGCATCGAATATGCCTGCCTTGGCCGTGACTTCCTGTATCGTTGCAGACGATGATACTAGCCATTGCGTGTCATTCAGAGATAAGCAATCGGCACCAAATCGGTCAGCGATAGCTGCCGAGAGAGTTGGGTTTGGTGCGGGAAGTAGGATGGTAAAGATGGTCATGAACTACGATCCTAGATCAAGCTGCCCTGTTTTGCCGACGCTTCGCGTACTGCCCGTTTAAACGCTGCTCTGGTATCGATTAGCGGGATCGCGGGCTTCATACCGTTCAGCGCCTGCTCAATCGTTATGATTTGCAGCTTGGGATATTGCCGATCGCCAAGCGTGTAGAAGCCTGCCGATGCCGCTTCCTTCTCCATAGGACGGGTCGGCTGTTCCAAGGTCAGAAACACGCCTATGGGTGCCTTCTCGCGATCCAGCACGCCCTTGAGGTCGCGCACCATGGGCACGCTCACGCCGCCACCCTTGACGCTCACGATGGCCCGCTCGGTTGTCTTGGCGTCGGAGCGGAAGTAGATCAGCCCGTCTATGCCGCCGTCTGCGCCCTTCTTCTTGCCGCCGTGGGGCTGAGCATCGATCAGGGACACAGCCCACCATTGGAACTGGTATTTGTCGCGCGTCGCCAGATCGCGCGCTCCGTCTAGATCGGATGGTGTGCCGTGAACGTCGAAGGCGATACCGGGGAAGGCGTCCTTTAGGCGACGCTCTATGAGGCTGATCGCAAGGTGGGTCACGTCAATGCCGATCCAAGCGCGACCAAGTTTCTGTGCCGCATGGATTGCAGTGCCGCAACCGCAAAGGGGATCGAGGGCCACATCACCTTCCTTGCTGGACGCCAAGATCACACGTTCCAGCAAGGCAATCGGCTTTTGCGTCTGATATCCCAGACGTTCTTGCGCCATCGGATTGACGAAGGGTATGTCGGACCAGATGCTCTGAACGGGCATACCTTTGTGTTCGTCCAGATATTGCTTCCGTTCAATTCGTTGGGTTTTCTTCGTGGGAAAGACGAGATGGCCCTCTCGGTCCATCTTTTCCATAAGCTCACGTCCGACTGCCCAGCCTTTGGGAGGGGGCAAGTAGCCTTTGTACTCGTAGATCAAATTTGGTCGCAGCGTCGGGCTTAGCATCGGAGATTTCCGGTAACGTCTGCCTTCCGCATCGACGTACTTGAAACGCTCCTCAACATAAGACTCTGACCCTTCAGTGCTGAACTGCGGACAAAAATAAGTGTCAGGAGACTTCCCGTAAAACAGCAGCAGGTCATGCTGTTGTCCGAACCTGTTTGTTTTAGAGTTGGTTTCGCCTCGGCCACTCTTGCGTTTCCAAACGATTTCAGTTCTGAGGTTCTCAATGCCAAATATCGCGTCTAAGAGCATTTTTAGATAATGATTTGCTGTCGGATCGCAGTGAAGGTAAATGCTAACACTGGGTTTAAGCACACGATGCAGTTCCAACAATCGAACGGACATCATGGCAATGTAGGCCATCATGTCATTTTCGCCTAAGAAGGAACGCATAGCCCGCAGTAAATCGGCCGCGTTGGTATTGCCTGAACGCATTACCTGATCGACTGCACCTTCGGCTTCTTGGCTCCAATGCCAGGTGTCCTCGAACGCCTCAATCTGCGCCTGTGATCCCGCGCCGGCTGGCGACCGGAACAGCACGTTGTAGTTCGCATTCGAGTTGAACGGCGGATCGAGATAGATCAGGTCCACGCTTTCGCTTGCGATGCTGTCCCGCAATACGTCGAGGTTGTCGCCGTAGTAAAGGGCGTTGGTCATGCGCCTACCTGCCTGTCAGTCGTTCGGTAGGTCAGGCGCTTGCCGACAACGCCTTTGATCGCGCGGTCAGTGCGGGTGCGGTCGTCCACGCCAAGCTTGGCCCGGTTGCTGTAGCGGAAATCGAACTCGGCGACGTAGCGGCGCAGGTGCCTCTCCGCGCAGTGCTGATAGACGCCCTTCATTCCGCGCTTGAACACGCTGTAGAAGCCTTCGACGGTGTTGGTGTGAATGATGCCGCGCCCGTACTCCTCCGCGCCATGGCGCACGAAGTCGTGCCCGGCGAAGTGTTTGCTCAAGTGGGCATACTGCCCGGCCTCGTCGGTCATGACGTGGGTGCCGGACGCGACATGCGCCTTCATGATCGGCAGCAGGTCCGCCGCTGCGGTTCCCGAAACATGGAAGGAGCGTGCGCCCTTGCCGCGCTCCACCAAGGTCATGACAGCGTGCTTGTGTGCATAGCCACGCTGCTTCGGCATGTCCTTCTTCTGGCCGATGAAGGTCTCGTCGATCTCGACGACGGCTCCCTCACCGCCCATCGGCTCCATGCCAACGGTGGTCATCGCCTCGCGGATGCGGTGCGACATGAACCAAGCAGTCTTGAGCGTCACGCCCAAGGTCCGGTGAAGCTGGTTGCTGCTGATGCCCTTCTTGCTCGCGCACATCAGGTGCATGGCTTGCAGCCACAGCTTCATCTCGACATGGCTGGACTCGAACACGGTGCCGATCTTGACCGTGAACGGCTTGCGGCAGGCGTAGCACTTGTAGAGGCCAATCCGGGTGCTCTTGCCGCCCATCTTGCCGATCCGCTCGCATGAGCCGCAGTGCGCGCACACCGGGCCATTCGGCCAGATGCGCGCCTCGACGAAGGCGTATGCGGCTTCTTCGTCGTGGAAGTGCGGGGCACTTAGAACGGACTGGGCCATCGGTCGTCTCTCCTATGACCGAAAGCTACCTCCGTCCATTGGGTATGTCAAGTATAATATCGCCTTCCGAAATCCGCCGCGGCCGTTCGCCGCCCAGTGCTGTGCGAAACAACACACTGGGTTTCAAATTACGTCACCACGCGGAAATGGGCCGTCGAAAATGGAAAGACGCAAGCGGGCAGGTCCCCCCAAGGTCGCAGCAGCAACCTTTGTCGGCAGGAGGATGGCTTGGTTTTCCCAAAGGTGAGAATGCCGGGGCGGCATGACAGGATCGGCGAACTGGATCGACGCTCGGTGCTGCGTCTTGGAATGACGTCTGCGCTCATGTCGGGCGCGACGGCTGCGCTTGCCGGTTTTGCGACCACAAAAGCGTTTGCAGCCGCCCCGTCGTTGGATCAATCCAGCCTGCCCCAGGACATCAAGTCGCAGATAAGGGGTCCGGTAGCGGCGGAAGCGTAACTGCATTCCAGCCAAGCGGACGTCTTGACCTTCCCCTGGATTTCAAAAGTCGTGAGGTGGCTCCGCTGCGCCTGCGGCACGGTCGAGGTTCGCGATCAGCCGGGTGAGCAGGGCAACGAGTTGGGTGGCTTCCCTTTCTGTGAAGCCGTCCAACGCGTCGCGGTTGCCCTGGAACAGCGCCGCGCAGGCGTCCGGCAGGCGAGTCCGTGCCGCCTCCGTCAACGAGATTTGGCTGCTGCGCCCGTCGGTCGGATCGGGCGTCCGGCAGATCAGTCCGTCCCGCTCCATGCGGGCCAGCATCTGTGCCATCGAGGGCTGCTCGATCCGGGCGAACCGGGCCAGGTCCCGCTGCGATCCGGCTTGCCCGTCCTGAAGGGCCACCAGCACCGGCAGGTGGCCGACACCGAATCCCAGCGGCTTCAGGCGCGCCTCGCTCAGGCGCGCGAACCCGCGCGCCGCCAAGCTGATCAGGTGCCCTGGCGTCGAAAGCACCGCTCGCCGACGATGTCGCCTGGACCAACGGGATGAACGGCGGCCACGTTCACGGTCGCGAGGCCGTTCGGGACTACTGGACGCGCCAGTGGACCATTGTCAGTCCGCACGTTGAGCCTGTGAGCTTCGACAAGGCTGCGAACGGGTCGGTTGTCGTAAAGGTCCAGCAGTCCATACGCGATCTCCAAGGCAGGCCGTTGCAGGACCAAGTGCACGGCTACAGGACAAGATGGTCGGGCACGTGTTCCGCTTCCGAGCGGGCAAGGTCACCCGCTTCGACATCCAGGACGCCTCCTAGCACTACTCTGCCAGGTTCACATGAGCATGTGCCATGGCGTGCGGTGTCCGC
>CALMAB010000469.1 GCA_937858325.1 uncultured Acetobacteraceae bacterium | reverse complement strand
GGCCCCCGAGCGGTCCGGTCAACAGGCGGATGGCGGACCCCAGCCCCAGCACCAAGCCGATGGCGGAGGAACCCAGCCCGCGCTGCTCCAGCAAGGCCGGGAGAAAAGGCGACGCCACGCCGTATGCGGCGAACAGGGCGGAGTACAGGACGACGAAGCGCGGCAAAGAGGAAGCGGGCACTGGTAATCCTCCGAAACGGAGCAACGTGGCCAGTGGGACGGCGTTGCCGCGCCCGCCGCGGAACGTTGAACCATTGGAGACATGGTGCTGAAGGAGCTGCTCGCCGACCGGTCGCACGGCGTGTCGATCGCGTTTGTGCTTGTGACGTTGGGCTTGGACGCGCTGGGCGTCGGGATCATCGCCCCGATCGTGCCGGGGCTGGTGCAGGAACTGGCCCACCTGCCGCCCGAGAAGGCGGCGCCTTGGGTGGGCGCGCTGATCGCCGCCTATGCCGGGGTGCAGTTCTTCGCGGCGCCGCTGCTGGGCGCGTTGAGCGACCGGTTCGGCCGACGGCCGGTGATCCTCACCTCCGTGGTCGGCATCGGCATCGACTACCTGCTGCTGGCCTGGGCGCCGAGCCTGTGGTGGCTGTTCGTGGGGCGGCTGATCGCCGGGGCCACCTCCGCCAACGTCGCCGCCGCGACCGCCTTTATCGCGGACGTGAGCGGCAAGAGCGACCGCTCCAGCCGGTTCGGGCTGGTGGGCGCGACGTTCGGCGCCGGGTTCGTGATCGGCCCGGCCATTGGCGGCTTCCTCGGCGAGTATGGGCTGCGGCTGCCGTTCTACGCCGCGGCGGCGCTCGCCTTTGCCAACGCGCTTTACGGGATGTTCGTGCTGCCGGAAAGCCTGCGCCCGGAGGACCGGCGGCCGATCACCTGGGCGCACGCCAACCCGTTCAGCCTGCTGCGCAGCGTGTGGCACGACCCGAAGCTGCGCAGCATGGCCTTTGCTTGGTCGTGCAGCTGGATCGGGCTGGGCGCGGTGCAAAGCAGCTTGGTGCTGTTCACCCGATACAGCTTCGGCTGGGGTGCCGCGGCCAACGGCTGGGTGCTGGCCGGCATCGGCGTGTCGCAGGCGGTGGTCGAGGGCATTCTGCTGTCGTCCGTGATCGCTCGGCTCGGCGAGCGGCGCACGGCGCTGCTCGGCTACGCGGCGGGGGCGCTCGGCTACGTGGTGCTCGCCTTGGCGTTGGCGGGCTGGACGATCATCCCGGCGGTGGTGCTGCTGGCCTTGGGTGGGCTGGCGGTGCCTTCCGTGCGGGCGATGGTGTCGGCCCGCGGCGAGGTGGACACCCAGGGGGAGATGCAGGGGGTGCTCACCGCGGTGGAAGGGCTGACCGCCGTGGTGGCGCCGCTGCTGACGGCTTGGCTGTTCTACGTCTTCACCTCGCCGGTTCTGCCGGTGCACTTCGCCGGAGCGCCGTTCGTGCTGGCGGCCGCGGCGGCGGTGATGGCGGCGGTGCTGCTCCGGCGGCTGTAGCCGGCCTGGCTCACGGCGTTTTGCAATCGCCGCCGCACTGTCCCGGCCTGTCCCGCGTTGTTGGCATTTGGGACGAAAGGGGAAAGACGTGGCCCAGCAGATTCCAATGAGCCAGTCCGACGTGACCGGCACAGCGCAGGAGGACGGCACGACCGAGGTCGCGCCCGACCTCGCCTATCTCCGCCTTGCCATCGTCAACGCGGTGTTCTTCGGCGTGCCGGGCGCGCGGGATTGGGTGCTGATCGACACCGGCATCATCGGCATGGCCAACCGGATCCGTCATGCGGCGGCCGAACGCTTCGGCGCGGACGTGCCGCCGGCCGCCATCGTGCTGACGCACGGGCATTTCGACCATGTGGGCGCGCTGGAGGAACTCGCCCGCGAATGGGACGTGCCGGTTTACGCGCATCCGCTGGAAGCGCCGTACCTGGACGGCAGCGCGTCCTACCCGCCGCCCGATCCCACCGTGGGCGGCGGCCTCACGGCGCTGCTGTCGCCCTTGTTTCCCCGCGGACCCGTCGATGTGCGGGAGCGGCTGCGCTTCTTGCCGGAGGATGGCCCAAGGAACGGCAACGTACCGCCTATGCCTGGCTGGCGATGGCTGCACACGCCGGGCCACTCGGTTGGGCACGTGTCCTTGTGGCGGGAAGCGGACCGGGCGCTGGTCGCCGGCGACGCCTTCGTGACGACGGCGCAGGAGTCCGCCTACGCCGCGGTCACGCAGGAACCGGAACTGCACGGGCCGCCCAAGTACTTCACCCATGACTGGCAGGCCGCCCGTGAGTCCGTGCGGCGGCTCGCGGCGCTGGCGCCGGAGCTTGCGGTCACGGGTCATGGCCGGGCGATGCGGGGCGCCGCGATGCGGGACGCGCTGCAAACGCTCGCGCAGGACTTTGACCGGGTGGCCGTGCCGGACGGTGGCCGCTTCGTCGATGCGCCGCAGCGTGCGGAGGACGGCAGCGCGTATCGGTAGGCGCGCGCCGAACAAACCTGAGAAGTGACCAAGGTCACTGTCTAACCCGGCCCGGCCCGTCATCCTCGTCGAGACATCAAGGTCCGGCAGACGGGGTCGCCTCATGGACGTGTTCGAGCAGGCTTTTGCGTTCGTGGTCGGCCACGAGGGCGGCTACACCGCCGGTAGGTCCGATCCCGGCAACTGGACCGGCGGCCGCTGCGGCGCGGGCGAGTGCCGGGGCACGCACTGGGGCATCAGCGCCGCCGCCTACCCGCAGCTCGACATCCAGGCGCTCACGCAAGCGCAGGCGGGCGAGATCTACCGCCGCGACTACTGGGACCGCGCCGGCTGCGGTCGGCTGCCGCCGCCGCTGGCGCTGCTGGTGTTCGACGCCGCCGTGAACAACGGCGTGGGCCGGGCCGTGCGCTGGCTGCAAGGGGCGCTCGGCGTTTCGCCCGACGGGGCGATGGGGCCGGACA
>CALMAB010000468.1 GCA_937858325.1 uncultured Acetobacteraceae bacterium | reverse complement strand
GGTGGAGCCGGAACTGGTCGAGGCGGCGCTGCGGCTGGAGCTGGCCGACGGCGAGCTCGTGGCCGACACGGTGGACGGCGAGCCGTGCGTGTTCCTGGCTGGTCTCTACCGCTCGGAGCAGGCCATTGCCGGGCGGCTGCGCGCGTTGTCGGACGGCCTGCCGCCCTGGCCCGCCATCGACGCGGCCCGCGCGATCCCCTGGGTGGAGGCGCGCACCGGGCTGGCGCTGGCGCCGCGCCAGGCGGCGGCGCTGCGCCGCGCGGTGTCGGCCAAGGCGCTGGTGATCACCGGCGGTCCCGGCGTCGGCAAGACCACCTTGGTGCGGTCCATCCTGCAGGTGCTGGGGGCCAAGGGCGTGCAAGTGGCGCTGTGCGCGCCCACCGGCCGTGCGGCCAAGCGCCTGTCAGACAGCACGGGGATGGAGGCGCGCACGGTGCACCGCCTCTTGGAGGCCGACCCGAAGACCGGCGGGTTCAAGCGGGGCGAGGCGCACCCGCTCGACTGCGGCCTCCTGGTGGTGGACGAGTGCAGCATGGTGGACGTGCCGCTGATGCGGAGCTTGCTGCAGGCGCTGCCGGACCACGCGGCGCTGCGGCTGGTGGGCGACGTGGACCAGCTGCCGAGCGTGGGGCCGGGCCAGGTGCTGGCGGACGTGATCGGGTCCGGCGCGGTGCCGGTGATCCGGCTGACCGAGGTGTTCCGCCAGGCGGCGCAAAGCCGCATCGTCAGCAACGCGCACCGCATCAACGCGGGCGCCCTGCCGGAGCTCGCCGCGCCGGACGGCTCCGACTTCTTCTTCGTGGAGGCGGACGCGCCGGAGGACGCGGCGCGCAGGCTGCTGGCCGTGGTGCGCGACCGGGCGCCGGCGCGCTTCGCCCTCCATCCGGTGCGCGACGTGCAGGTGCTGTGCCCGATGAACCGGGGCAGCCTCGGCGCCCGCACGCTCAACATGGAGCTGCAGCAGGCGCTGAACCCGCCGGGCGCCCTCCGCGTCGAGCGGTTCGGCTGGACGTTCGGCCCCGGCGACAAGGTGATGCAGGTGGCCAACAACTACGAGCGCGACGTGTTCAACGGCGACCTCGGCCTGGTGGCGGCCATCGACATGGAGGAGGGGGTGCTCACCGCGAGCTTCGAGGGGCGCGCGGTGGAGTACGGCTTCGGCGAGCTGGACGAGCTGGTGCTGGCCTACGCCACCACGATCCACAAGGCGCAGGGGTCCGAGTATCCCGCCGTGGTGATCCCGCTGGCGACCCAGCACTACGCCATGCTGGCGCGCAACCTGCTCTACACCGGCGTCACCCGCGGCAAGCGGCTGGTCGTCATCGTCGGGAGCCGCAAGGCGCTGGCCATGGCGGTGCGCAACGGCGGCGCGCGGCGGCGATGGTCCAAGCTGCGCGAATGGCTGCAGCCCGGCGGTCGGACCACGCACGGCAACGACCCGCCAGCCCGTCAGGTCAGAGGAGTGCAGACCGGCGCTGGCGGCGTGGCAGGAAGCACGCCGGCACCTCTGAACCGGTTCGGGTAGACGGCGCTACGCGCGGGACAAACCGGCCAACAGGGCCAGAATGCCGGACACGGACTTGCCGGCACGGGACCAGGCGTTGCCCCGCGGGCCGGAGGGCACCGCGGGAAGCCATGCCGGGCTGCCGCCCCTCAGCATCAGACGTCGTCCGGACTTCGGCAAAGGCGCCATGGCCAGCAGCGCATCCTCCAACGTCGGGAAGGACAGCGTCAGGCCAACGCAGTCCGCGACCAGGATCGAGGCGCCACCGCGATGCACCCTGAATGCCGGCGCCCCAGCGCGGGGAACGCAAACCTCGATGACCTCCTCGGCCTGTGCGCAGCAAGGCGTGATGACGACCCGGTAGCCGAGCGGGGCAACCTGCTCCGCCCAGCGGACCGCCATCAGCGCATCCTCGATGGAAAACGCAGGTGCGGGCATCAACGCGCTCCGACGGGCCAGGGCCGAGGCTTGCTCACGCCGAGCAGCACGATGCGAGGTGCGCAAGCCGCGACGCCGCGATAAAGGCCAGGGCTTCGTCCCAGCCGTTCAGGCTTTCTCGCCAGGGCCGGCCCGGGCGTCGGCGGCCGTGCGTCGGTCACAGGCGCCCTGCCCGGGTAAGACCGACGGGCGGGCGCAGGACGGACCACGCGGCCCTGTCCCGGCAACCCGGCGTCGCAGGCGACGAGCACCGCGTCAACGAGAATGGCCAGGTCCGCCCCACCGTGTCGTCAAGCTCGGCAGTCACGGTCCGGACCACCGGGGCCGTGACGAGGGCGAGGCCAAGCGCGAGGGCGATTTGCACCGTCATTCCGAAACTGGCCAGGCGCATGGCGGCAGCTCAAGTGACCAGCGTCAGGCGTGGCGGCGCCGCGGTGCTGTTCTCGGCCTTCATCAAGTCGGGAAGCAAGCATCCCAGCTCATCGAGCGTGCCGCTGCGCGCCCGGGTGAGCGGAAGGCGCAGGTCGCCGTTGCACAGGCCGACCATGCACAGCGCGGCCTTGACCGGAATGGGGTTGCTTTCCCTGGACAGCGCCTGGTGCAAGGGCGCCAGCAGGTCGCGAAGCCGGGCGAACTCGACGGGATCGACCCGGTCCCACGCGGCGTGCAGCCGCGCGCACAGCCCAGGCGCCAGGTTCGCCGAAACCGAGATGCACCCGTGCCCGCCCATGGCACGGTGCGCCGGCGCGGTCGCGTCGTCGCCGGAGAACTGGATCAGCGTCCCGCCGCACAGCGTGCGCAGCCGCGCCGGCCGCGACAGGTCGCCCGCCGCATCCTTGATCGCCGCCACCAGGCCGCCCTCGTGCAGGCGTGCCACGGTTTCGTCCGCGACCGCGACGCCGACCCGCCCGGGCACGTCATACAGGATCACCGGCAGGTCGGCGGCGTGCGCCACCGCCCGGACGTGCGCCGCGATGCCCTCCTGCGTCGGCTTGACATAGGGCGGAGCGGCGCACAGCAGCCCGGCGGCCCCGTTCCGCGCCGCGCCGACCGCGAGAACGGTGGCCGCTTCCGTCGCCGGGGCGCCGCAACCGGCGATGACCGGAACCCGACCCGCTGCGGCCTCCACCGCGAGGGCGACGACCCGCGCCTGCTCCGCAACTGACAAGGCCGGCGCCTCGCCCGTGCTGCCGCACACGACAAGGGCGGACGTTCCCGCCTTGACCTGCCGCTCGCACAAGGCCGCCAACGCGCCGTCGTCAACCCGCCCGTCCCGGAACGGCGTCACCAGCGCGGTCGCCGAGCCGCCGGCGCAGTCGAGGCTGGCATACGATGCGTTGGATTTGCCTCCCAAGGTGGAAAGGCCGGGAATCAAGCGCATGCCAAGCTCCCAAACAGTGGCAGTTCGGCACGGATCAGGCTTCCTTCGGCGCAGACCGTGTTGCGGAGGCCGGTGAAGCCGTGCAGCAGCAGAAGCTGGCTGGCTTGCCAGGCCAGCGCATCGGCCGGCGCGTCCAAATGGAGGGCAACCGTGCCGAGCGGCGCCAGGACTCGCCGGGCGTGGGCGACGGCCCGCGTCAGGTGGTCGGGCGAACAGATGCCGGGGATGATGGCCACGTCGGCCGTGCCCGCCTTCGGCCAATCGCAGATCCGCGTCGCGCAAACGTCGGTGCTGCCCCGGCGAAGCAACGCGCACAGCAGTTCCAGGGTGTTCGGGCCGATCAGGCTGACGCGGCTGTCCGGGCTTGGATCGGCCATCGCCAGCAAGGCAGCCTCGGCGGGGCTGAGTCGGGGAGGAGGCCCGTCCTCCATCCCCATCGGCGCTGGCAGCTTGGCGGCAAAGTCGACGTGTTGAAGCAAGGAAAGCTCCCGCGAGAGAACGAACCTGGGAACCATCGCAGCCGGTCCGGCCGGGATGCTGCGGGGCACGTCCCGCCCTCGCACCCGATGCAGGCTTCCAGGATCGGCCAACAAGGTAGGACGCGCCGGATAAAGGCTCCATGTGCATCAGCGGCCGGCGCCGTAAACAACGGATGCAGGTTGCTGCCGCGGGCAGCAGCGTTGATCCCGGCAGCGAATCAGGTCATGCTACAAGTGTCCAAACCATCCCTCGCGGGAGAGTGCTGGCCTTGTCCAGCCGCCGAAGGCGCAACCGGCCCCCGGAAACGCTCAGGCCCCCAGGACCGCGACGGGCTCAGGACCTCTGGAAAGCCGGCGGCCGTCCATGTGGCCTCCGCACCGACGGAGTAACGGCGCCCGGGAGAGCGCCCGAATCTCTCAGGTTTCCCGGACAGAGGGGGGTCGCACCCGTTGGCAGCCGCCGGCGGGCGACCCTGCGTCCGGAGCTTGTCCATGGCCGAACCCGTCCTGAACATCGAAGCCGATCCGCCGGACGAGCTGCGCACCACGCCGCTCGACGCGCTGCACCGCCGCCTGGGCGCGCGCATGGTGCCGTTCGCCGGTTACTCGCTGCCGGTGCAGTACGGACCCGGCGTGCTGGCCGAGCACCTGCACACGCGCAGCAGCGCCAGCCTGTTCGACGTGTCGCACATGGGCCAGTTCACCCTGAGCGGAGACGGCGCCGCCGCGGCGCTGGAGAGCCTGGTGCCGGGTGACTTCCAGGCGCTCGCGCCGGGCCGGCAGCGCTACACGCTGCTGCTGAATGACATCGGCGGCATCCTCGACGATCTGATGGTCGCGAACTACGGCGACCGCCTGATGATCGTAGCCAACGCCAGCCGCAAGGACGCCGACGCGCACCATATCGCGCAGGGCCTGCCGTCCGGCCTGTCCTTTGACCAGCACCCGGACCGCGCGCTGCTGGCGCTGCAAGGCCCGGCCGCGGCCGGCGTCATGGAGCGCCTGTGCCCTGCCGCGGCGGCGCTGCCCTTCATGGGCGTGGCCGAGGCGCCGGTCGGCGGCATCTCCGCCTGGATCAGCCGCTCCGGCTACACCGGGGAGGATGGGTTCGAGATCTCGGTCGCGGCGGCGGAGACGGAGGCCTTGGCGACCCAGTTGCTCGCCGAACCCGGCGTGCTGCCGGCCGGGCTGGGCGCGCGGGACAGCCTGCGGCTGGAGGCCGGGCTGTGCCTGTACGGCACCGACATCGACGAGCTGACGACGCCGGTGGAGGCGGACCTCGCCTGGACAATCGGCAAGCGGCGCCGGGCAGAGGGTGGGTTCGCAGGCGCCACCGTGGTGCTGGACCAGTTGAAGACCGGGCCGCACCGGCTGCGCGTCGGGCTGCGGCCGACCGGCAAGGCGCCGGCGCGGGCCAAGACCCCCATCGTGAGCACGGACGGCACCGCCGCCGGCGACGTCACCTCGGGCGGCTTCTCGCCCACGCTCGGCGCGCCCATCGCGATGGGCTACGTGCGCCGGGACGTGTCGGCGCCGGGCACCGAGCTGCAGCTGCTGGTGCGCGACAACATCCTGCCGGCGCAGGTCGTGTCCCTGCCCTTCGTTCCGCACCGTTTCGCAAAAGCCTGACCCGGAGCCGCCCCGCATGACCGAGACCCGCTACACCAAGGACCATGAATGGGTCCGCCTGGACGGCGCCGTCGCCACCGTGGGCGTGACCGACCACGCGCAGGAAGCCTTGGGCGATGTCGTGTTCGTCGAGCTGCCCAAGCCCGGCCGCGAGGTCACGGACGGCGAGGCCTGCGCCGTGGTGGAAAGCGTCAAGGCGGCGTCCGACGTTTACGCCCCGCTCGCCGGCCGCGTGACGGAAGCCAACGAGGCCGTCGTGGACGACCCGGCGCTGGTCAACCGTGCCGCCCACGGCGACGGCTGGTTCTTCCGCATGGAATTGTCGGACCCCGCGGGCTTCGCCGCCCTGATGGACGAGGCTGCCTACAAGGCCCTGGTGGACAGCCTGTGATGGACGGGCACTTCGACCCGCTCGCGGAGCTTGGCGCCTTGGAGAACGCGGACGGCTTCGTGTCCCGCCACGTCGCGCCGAGCGAGACGGAGATCGCCGCCATGCTGCGGGAGGTCGGCGCGGCGTCGCTCGACGACCTGGCGGCCAAGGCGGTGCCCGCCGCGATCCGCGGCGCGCCGGACGCCATGGACCTGCCGCCCGCGGCCGACGAGGTGGCCGTGCTTGCCGAGCTGCGCGGCCTCGCCGGGCAGAACGAGTGCAAGCGGTCGCTGATCGGTCAGGGCTATTACGGCACACACGTCCCTCCGGTGATCGGGCGCAACATCCTGGAAAACCCCGGCTGGTATACCGCCTACACCCCGTACCAGGCGGAGATCGCGCAGGGGCGGCTTGAGGCGCTGTTGAACTTCCAGACGATGGTCTGCGACCTCACGTCCATGCCCATTGCCAACGCGTCCCTGCTGGACGAGGCGACGGCGACGGCGGAGGCCATGACGATGGCGCGCGGCGTGGGACCTGCACCCGCAGACCCGCGCCGTGCTGGCGACCCGCGCGGCGCCGCTCGGCGTCCGGATCATGGACGTGGCGCCGGGCGACGCGGCGGGGATCGGCGCCGCCAAGCCCTTCGCCGTCGTGCTGCAATACCCCGGCACCACGGGCGCCGTCCGTGACCTCCGGGCGGAGATCGCCGCCGCGCACGAGGCGGGGGCGCTCGCCATCGTGTGCGCGGACCTGCTGTCCCTGGTCATGCTGACGCCGCCGGGCGAGATGGGCGCGGATGTCGTCGTCGGCTCCGCCCAGCGGTTCGGGGTGCCGATGGGTTTCGGCGGCCCGCACGCCGGGTTCTTCGCGACGCGCGAAGCGTTCAAGCGCCAGATGCCGGGCCGCCTGGTTGGCGTGAGCCAGGACGCCGCCGGCAACCCGGCGCTCCGCCTCGCCCTGCAAACCCGCGAGCAGCACATCCGGCGGGAAAAGGCCACCAGCAACATCTGCACCGCGCAGGTCCTGCTGGCGGTCATGGCCGGGATGTACGCGGTGTGGCATGGGCCGGAGGGCCTGCGGCGGATCGCCCGGCGGGTCCACCTGCAAGCCCGGCTGCTCGCCGGCGCCGCGGTGCGCGCCGGGTTCACGCTGCGGCACCCGGCGTTCTTCGACACGCTGACGCTGGACGGCGACGACGCGGCGGCCCTGGCCGGGCGCGCATCGGCTGCCGGGTTCAACTTCCGCGCTCTGCCGGATGGCGGCGTGTCGGTCGCGCTGGACGAAACGGTGACGCGGGAGGAACTCGGCCAGCTTGCCGGACTCCTCGGCGCCCCGCTGCTCGACGCCGCCGCCGGGGTGCCAGAGGCGCTGGTCCGCACCTCCCGCGTGCTGACCGCCCCGGTGTTCAGCGCCTACCACGCCGAGCACGAGATGCTGCGCTACCTCAAGCGGCTTGAGGACCGCGACGTGGCGCTGAACCGCAGCATGATCCCGCTCGGCTCCTGCACCATGAAGCTGAACGCGACGGCGGAGATGGTGCCGGTGTCCTGGCCGGGCTTCGCTGACATCCACCCGTTCGCGCCCGCGGAGCAGACGCGGGGTTATCTGACCCTGATCGAGCGGCTTTCGGGTTGGCTGTGCCAGGTGACGGGCTTCGCCGCCGTGTCCTTGCAGCCCAACGCCGGCAGCCAGGGCGAGTATGCGGGCCTGCTCGCCATCCGCGCCTTTCATGCGTCCCGCGGCGAGGCACAGCGCGACGTGTGCCTGATCCCGTCCAGCGCGCACGGCACCAACCCGGCCAGCGCAGTGATGGCCGGCTACCGCGTCGTCGTCACCGGCTGCGACCGCGACGGCAACGTGGACTTGGCCGACCTCCGCGCCAAGGCGGCGCAACACGAGGGCCGGCTCGCCGCGCTCATGGTCACCTATCCCAGCACCCATGGCGTGTTCGAGGAGGGCATCCGCGACATCTGCGAGGTGGTGCACCGGCACGGCGGCCAGGTGTACATGGATGGCGCCAACATGAACGCGCAGGTCGGCCTGACCAGCCCGGCTTCCATCGGCGCGGATGTGTGCCACCTCAACCTGCACAAGACGTTCTGCATTCCGCACGGCGGCGGCGGCCCCGGCATCGGCCCGATCGGCGTCGCGGCCCACCTGGCACCGTTCCTGCCGAACCACCCGATGCGCCCGGACGTCGGGCCGGCCAGCGGCTTCGGCCCGGTGTCCGCGGCGCCGTTCGGCAGCGCCGGCATTCTGCCGATCAGCTACGCCTACATCCGCATGATGGGCGCGGCCGGGCTGCGGCGGGCGACGACGGTCGCGATCCTCAACGCCAACTACATGGCCGCCCGCCTCCGGCCGCATTACCCCGTGCTGTATGCCGGCGCTCAGGGCCTCGTGGCGCACGAGTGCATCCTGGACTGCCGCGGCTTCCAGGCGGAGGCCGGCGTGGGCGTCGAGGACATCGCCAAGCGCCTGCAGGACTACGGCTTCCATGCGCCGACCATGAGCTGGCCCGTGACCGGCACGCTGATGATCGAGCCGACCGAAAGCGAAAGCCGCGCCGAGATCGACCGCTTCTGCGACGCCATGATCGCCATCCGGGCGGAGGTCGCGGCGATTGCCGCGGGCACGCTGGACCGCGCAGACAACCCGCTTAAGCACGCGCCGCACACGATGGGCGAGGCTGCCGCCGCCGACTGGCCGCACGCCTACCCGCGGGAGCAGGCAGTATTCCCCCTGCCTTTCGTGCGCGCCGCCAAGTACTGGCCGCCGGTGAAGCGGGTGGACAACGCCCACGGCGACCGCAACCTGGTCTGCACCTGCCCGCCGATGGAGGACTACGCGCAGGCCGCCGACTAGGCAGGTTGTCCGCAGGCGTAACAAGGCCGCGACCCGATTGCAAGTCCGTGGCCCCCGTAGGAAGCTGGCCGCTTGACGCCGGCGTTCGGCGCGGTGCGGAGGCCACGAAATGAAATCGAGCCGGATGACGACCTACATCCTGATCGCGATGCTGCTCGGCATCGGGGTCGGGGGCTTGGTCCACTCGCAGGTCGCCAACCCGGCCACGCATAAGCTGATCGCGGGCTACGTCGGGATCGGCAGCACGGTGTTCCTGCGGCTGATCAAGATGATCATCGCACCCCTGGTGTTCTCGACGCTGGTGGTGGGGATCGGCCACATGTCGGACGCGGGTGCCGTGGGCCGGGTCGGCGGCAAGGCGATGCTGTGGTTCGTCAGCGCCTCGCTGGTCTCCCTCTCCCTCGGGCTGGTGCTGGTCAACCTGTTCGAGCCGGGCGCCGGGGTCCACAAGGTGGTGAGCGGCGTCGCGTCCGGCATCGACGCGCACGCCATGTCGGTGGACGGCTTCGTCAAGCACGTCTTCCCCGACAGCGCGATCCGCCCGATGGTGGACAACGAGATCCTGCAGATCGTCGTGTTCTCCGTGTTCTTCGGCGTCGCCTGCGCCGCCATGCCGGCGCGCGCCAAGCCGCTGCTCAAGGGCATCGAGAGCCTGTCGCACATCATCCTGGCCGTCACCGGCTATGTCATGAAGCTGGCGCCGCTCGCGGTGTTCTGCGCCATGACCGCGACGATCTCGACCAACGGCCTCGGCATCCTGGTGAACTACGCGAAGTTCATGGGCGAGTTCTACGTCGGCCTGGTCTGCCTGTGGGTGGTGCTGGTCCTCGTGGGCTTCCTGATCCTGGGTCCCCAGGTGAAGCGGCTGGTGGCCTTGGTGCAGGAGCCGTTCCTGCTCGCCTTCTCCACCGCAAGCTCGGAGGCCGCTTATCCGAAGATGCTGGAGCAGCTGGCGAAGTTCCCGATCTCCACCAAGATTTCCAGCTTTGTCCTGCCGCTCGGCTACTCGTTCAACCTCGATGGCACGATGATGTACTGCACCTTCGCCAGCGTGTTCATCGCCCAGGCCTATGACATCCCGCTGAGCTTCGGCACCCAGATCGCCATGCTGCTGACGCTCATGCTGACCAGCAAGGGCGTGGCCGGGGTGCCGCGCGCCTCGCTCGTGGTGATCGCGGCGACGCTTGGGCAGTTCGGCCTCCCGGAAGAAGGGCTGCTGCTGATCCTGGGCATCGACACGTTCCTCGACATGGGCCGGTCCGCCACCAACGTCATCGGCAACTCGCTGGCGACCGCCGTGGTGGCCAAGTGGGAGGGCCAGCTCGTCACCGACACCGAGACCGTGCCGACGATCAAGGAGATGGAGGGCCAGCCGGCGTGATCTCCGGGCGCCACGCTTGCGCCGCGCTCCTGGCGCTTTGCCTGGCGACAAGCGCCAGGGCGGAGGAAGGCGCGGTGCTGACCGGCACCTTGAAGGACATCCAGCAGCGCGGCGCCGTGCGGATCGGCTACCGGGAAAGCGCCCCGCCCTTCGCGTTCCTCAACAAGGC
>CALMAB010000467.1 GCA_937858325.1 uncultured Acetobacteraceae bacterium | reverse complement strand
TCGGCATCGGTGGAGGGTGCCCCGTACGGGATTCGAACCCGTGTTACAGCCTTGAGAAGTCCATGTCAATCATTTGACATTGATTTCGTTGAGTTTTTCACCTTGCGTTACCAGATCGCACTGATAAACGTCAAGAGCTTGACGGGGGCCGCGCCCGGCAGTCGAGTGCAA
Source organism: uncultured Acetobacteraceae bacterium (assembly GCA_937858325.1). Lineage (GTDB taxonomy): Bacteria > Pseudomonadota > Alphaproteobacteria > Acetobacterales > Acetobacteraceae > CAHJXG01. The sequence goes on along the minus strand of CALMAB010000467.1, from coordinate 9,510 downwards.
AACATCTTGGGTATCATTCCCTTCAATGTGAAAAAATGCGTGTTTTGCATGTTGCCGGTGGACCATGAATGCATGCCATGGCGTCTGTGATCGGCAACAAGCCCGTCCGCGCAAGTGGCTCGCGAGGCGCGAATGAGCATGCACCGGCCGAAAGGCATAATGGGGATCACCTGCCGTTCCCGGAAGGATGGATCCACCTCCAAGAGGTTCTACCATCGGCAGTCGAAGGTTTTCCTGGGCACCACGCTTGAGGAGGCTATCCTCAAGATGCAGGACATCAAAGAAGACCTCGTAGGCTTGACCCGCGAGAGCCTGATCGCAGCGCGGTCCAAGAAGATGAAGCGGATCATCTCTGATGGCAGCAAGGCCATGGGCCCCGTCGCCTCTCCGGTGCCTGTGGTGTGCGAGCCTGGCGCACCCGCCCCTTCTTCGATTGCGACCGGTGATGCCGGGGAGGCGCTGTTCTGCGCCGAGATGCTGGCGCTCGGGTTCGTGGTGCTCCGGCCTACCACGGGATGCCCCTATGATGTGGTTGTTGACGACGGACGGTTCTTCTGGCGGGTGCAGATCAAGACCCGCGGGTGCACAAACAAGAAGCGGCAAACTGTGTCCTTCGCGGCGTCGCGTACCGTGGGCCCACCTAAAACCTCTGGTTTTAGGGAAGACAAGAGCTATCACGCGCTAGGTGTGGACATCATGGCCTTCGTCAACTGGACCCATCGGGAGATCACGCTACGGGCCGCATCCGACTTCTCGGCGGATCAGCGCATCTCACTGCGCCCAGGTGACAAGCAGAACGCGGCCTCCCTCGAATCAAGGTGGCTGAATGTGACTCAAGAGATCCTGCGGTGCCGGTTTGACCCCGCCAAGCTCGCCGCCGACTAGAAGCCGCATGACGTCGAAAGGCCACCCGGGAGTTTCCCGGGTGGCCTTTCCGCTTTCATGACCGCATGAGTTCTGAACCGATGTGGTTGGTGGGGGCCGCGCCTGTATTATCTCGGAACGAGATTGCAAAACGCGGGCATTACGGGAGCCAGTGATGGGCCCAGGTATTCAGGTGCGCCAGGAATTCCGAGAGGTGGTGCATCAGGCTGCCCAGGTTGGCCGCCAGCACGCCACCCAACGCGAGCTTCCCGCCCTCCTTCACAACTCCCTCTGCGAACTGACCAGGAGCCCGCTCCGCCATCTCCCCGAGTTTGCCGAGGGCGGCGCGGAGTCGCCCCGCCTTTCGGTGCACTTCGAGGGGGTTCGGCGCCGGGCCCGTCAACGCCGCCCGCACCTCCCTGGACGCGTCAGCCGTTTCGTCTACTAGCTCGGGATCAATGCCGTCCGGGTTGTTGTGCCCCATCCCACCGTGCTTGGGCTGCTCTCGGGAATCGCCTTCCTGGGCAACTTCTCGACTCGCTCGGATCTCGGCAATGGCCGCGTCGACGGCATCCAACCGCGCAACCAGTGTCTCCGCAGTGATACCGTCCGGCGGGGGCTTCGAGGGTGGCTCGAATATTCCGCGCTGCCGCCTCCGATCTCTTTGCGTGGCCTTGCGAACCAAGGCGTAGGTTCGGCCGTCAGGCGCCACCTTCAGCACCACGGCCAGTTGCCCATGGCCGGGATACGCGCTTGTGCCGAAGACCTCGACGCCGAACTGATTCAGGTGGACGTGCGCTTCCACTTGGGACTTGAGACTGTCCGGGATGCCCAGCCGGTCGTCGAAGACGAAGAACACTCCGGCCGCGTAGTCAGCGTTGGCGCTATCGGGTCGGCGTGGCGGCATACGGAAACCTGTTGGTAGGGGCGGAGGGTTTCGAACCCATCCCGTTCCGGGGTATCTCCCCAGTCTCGCCGGTGTATAAATCCGGCCCGCACTGCCAGTGCTCGCCCCCAAACGCGAAAATGCCCAAGGGACATTTCTCGGAACATACGGGTAGCCGTCAGCGTATGTGGGGGACCGCTGTAATGCCCAACGGGCATTGCTCGGGGCACAGGATGCGCATGGCAAGCATCCTACTCGCCTGCCATGACCTGGGTCAACGTGGTCCATCAATAAGACGCTGCGGACGCCCTTGAACGGTGGAATCGCCTTTGCGCATGTTGGGTTATGCGATGAACGTCACCGGGGAGAGCGACCATGACGAGCGATATGCAGGCCGTGCAGTCGGCCAAGCTGGATGCCCTGGCCGACCAGGTGGCGGCCCTGGACCGGGTGTTGGTGCCGAGCACCCGCGACCAGGAGATGGCCAGGCACTTCATGGCGAGCCCTGGATTCGAGCGCGGCAAGGCGTTTGATTTCGGCAAGCAGATCCTGGCCAGCGCCAAACGCGATGAGTTGGCGGCGGACCTCGATCTGGCGCGCCGTCAAGTCGACAACTACGCACGGAACCGAAAGCTGCTGGCCGATGCCGAGGCCAAGCTGGCGTCCCTCAAGGGCAAGCGCGGCCTCGTGGATTTCCAGGGCGGCCAAGTCAAGGCGTCGGTTCTCCGGAACCTCTGCGAGGCCATGGCGGCGGACCTACGGCGCAGCGTGAGCGCCGCCGAGAGGTGGATGGAGTGATCCCACGCCCCACCCAAAGCGTTCCCCACGGAAATGCCAAAGGCATATCTCGGGATCGGAACGCTTTGACGGGCGCCGTGCTACCCTGGACGATTCATCCCCGATCCCGGTGCGCCGCCCATGCGATACGACCTCGACGCCTTCCTGGCGATTGCAGACGGCCAGGACACGGTGAAGGAAGCCGCCGCGCGGCTGGGCATCTCTATCGGCTCGGTTTACGCGCGTGCGGCCATCCTGCGCGATCGCGGGTTCCCCGTGAAATTCCTGAAGACGCGGAGAGGATCCAGCGCGGACGCGTTCCTTGCGGCGGTGACCGGCTGCACAGCGCGCGATGCCGCGGCCCGGCTCGGCATCGGCAAGAGCACAGTCTACGCCCGCGCGGCCCGCCTCCGGCGCCGGGGAGTAGCCGTTCCCCAGTTTGTGAAGGCCCCCAGGTATCGGACCCCCTTGCCTCCGGGTGTGGGCGAGCAATGCCAGGTTTGTGGGTCGGTTCGGACGTCCTAGGCGCCTTTTTACTTTCGATATCGTCACAAACGGCGTAAGGCTAGCTGGGGCCGTTCCGCGATCGAGGGGGCATGGGTGCGCAATCGATTCCCGGGGAAATGCTCTTGCGGCAAGAGAGTGCCCGTCGGAGCAGGGCTTGTGTCATACAGGGACGGCAAGTGGTCAGTGTCGTGCGCAGCCCACTCGCATCCGGGTTCTCGGGGCGCCCACACCTTCGGCAATGCTCGCATTCCCGAGCGCCGAAGGCGCAAGCCGCGGATCCTTGACGAACGCGAGCAGAAAGAACGCTATCGGGAGGCGGACCGGAAGGCTCTCGATGCCCACGTGGCCATTGGCAAACTATTCGATAGATTCGAGGCGGACGCCAAGGCCGAGCATGTCAAAGCTGTCGAAAGTCTGCCATTTGCCGCCAAGGTCTTCTACTACTTCACCGTAGGGCTGCGGATTTTTGGCCTGGGCGTATGGTGGATAACCCCGAAGCCCCTTGGCTTGATCCCGTTTTTCTTGTTCATTTTCTCCGCCAACTACATGCAAACCCAGATCGCCTCTAGGTATCAGGTCAAGCTCCTCGTCCGAGACTAGGCCGCCGATTGATGGGCGGTCACCACCACGGCAAAGAGGGCACCGGCACCTTCCGGTGCCTTTCCGAGTCGGTGGAGGCGGTGTGAACGGCGACGAGATAGCTAAGATTGTGGACGCGGCGATCCGCGCGCACGATGCGGCGCATACGGGGCCGTGGGGGATCGGCTGGGAAGCCTGGGCAATCGTGGCTGCCACCGTTGTGGGCCCTGTCGCTGCCATAGTCGTCTCGCTGCTGATGAGTTGGCGGCACGATGCTCGTGCGCAGTTGAGAGAGCGCAGGATGCGCGTGTTCCGCGCGTTGCTAGCCACGCGCGGAACTGCCGCACACTACGATCACGTTTCCTCGCTCAATCTGATCGAGATCGACTTCTACAAGGTCAGCCCTGTGATAGACGCCTGGCGAGCATACATGCGTCACCTGAATTCCGGCCCTATGGACCGAATCATGACGCCCGAGGAGGACAAGGTTTTCGGTGACGCCCGCACCGACCTCCTGGCCACCTTGCTCAAGCGCATCGCCGACTTCCTCGGCTTCGAGATGGGGGAGATCGACTTGAAGCGGGGCGGGTATTCGCCGCGGGCGTGGGGGATCCAGGAGCACCGGGACGCGGCGGCGAAGGAGGCCGTGATCGAGTTGGCGCTCGGCCGAGCAAAGATCCGGGTTCTTCCAGAGGCGCCGCCTCCTCAGCAACCCTAAATGCAACCATGCGATCGAGCGTAGTCCCCCGTCCCGTTCGGGTCGACGCACAGGGATACGGAAGCTAACATTCGTTCAGCGGCCTTCGGCTCCGGCCAATGCCTCGGCGGCCTCCTGCACAGCGGCGGCGGCAGGCACCGCGGCGGTGACGGCAGCCGCGGCTTCCACGCGCGCCACAACGGTGGCTGGCAATCCTGGCGGCACCGCGTTTGCCGCGTGCCCCCAGTTCAGCGCGATCGCACTCACAAGCCGGTATACGCCCAGCCACCGGGATCCCGCGACCGGTGGCGGACACGCGACCGTGACAACCTTGCAAACTGCTATCAGCAGGGGGACGTAAGCAAGGTATGGCCCGACGCCGGGGACAAGCGCCAGGGCGGCCAGAAGTCCGGTTGGGTCAGCAACGTTGGTCATGATCAGTTCTCGTCATCTGGAATTTGGATTTCGTGGAATTGCGGCATGTGGTCTGGCTTGTGCTGCACCAGGTCCTCGGCCCACCGGAGGTCCTCGGCCAGATCCCGGGCGGCTTCGGCGGTGAGGCGGACGAGTAGGAACGAGCGGCCCTGCTTGACCGTAAGGACAATTCGTCTCGCGACGGCCCACGTGCGAATTCTGGTCGCCGCATCCATAGCATTGTCCACATCTTTACTGTTGCGGATGGCGTAAAAATAGCACATGTATAGCTAGGCCCAGGCGGTCGCCAGGCCAGAAACCCCAGGTGAGATTGGGGAATAAAAATGGGGAACAGCGATTACTTCGGCCTGCCGTGCATAGACGAGCATGGATGCCGCTTCGGAACCATCCAACAGGTCCGCGACTATGCTCTTGCAGGGTCCGCCAAGCTCACCCTGCGCTCCGAGAAGACGGGCGAGCGCATTGACTACCGCATCGAGCAAGCGGTTGACCGTCGAGGCTCCGGCTACGTGTGGTTTGTGAAGACTGAAGCTAAGGGTTGCTGGATGCTCGTGGGCTTGATCAGCGCCACGCTGGCGTTCCGCGGCACGCAGCCGGTCAAAGCGGCGACGGCTTTCCGCTACTTCTGGGAACACCTTGCCATGGGTCAGATCGCTTTCGAGTTGGATGTGCTGCATCCGGGCCGGTGTGGGTATTGCAACAAAACCCTCAAGGAGGGCGGGCCGATCCGGTCGGGTTTCGGGGCCGAGTGCGTGAAGCGCGTTCCGCGCATCGCTTGCGCACCGATCCCGAGAAATGAGCTTCGCTCATCCTCGCGCGCAGACGGAGGCGTTCGCAAGGCTCCCGAGCCTGCCCTGGCGCTGGTCGCCAAAGCGCCCGCCGCGGTCATCTCCCTCCACGTGCCCACGTCGGAAGTGCCGATCCGCCTACGCATTCCGGCATTCCCAAGCGTCCGACCCTCGCCTCGGGTCGTGGCCACCGCCTGACGTCAAAGCGTTCCGATCGGAACGCTTTGGGGCCGCCAGATTCGATCCGGCGGCCCTTCCTTATTCGTGACCGCGACGGTGGCGGTGAAGCCTATCGGTCAGCGAGGCCAGCAGCTTGGAGATCTCCGATAGGGCCCGGCGGGCGGCCGGGCTGGCTTCTTCGGCAAGCTCGCTTAAAACCTCGTCCGCTAGGGCGCCCGGCACGGAGCCGCCGCCGTGACGCATGCAAATGATGTCGTCCTGATTGAAGAACATGACTGGCTTGGCTCCTAGGCGGTGTGGGTGGACGCGCTCAGGGTGCGCAGGGCGGCGTTCGATAGGCGGATACGGTCGGCCAGGTTGGTGGTCCCGCCGTTCACCATGCGGGTGATCGCGGTGATGCTCCACGTGTCGGCCAGGGGGTTGAGCTTGCGCAAGCTCCAATACCAGGTTGCGCTTGCCGCCGCGCCTTCCTTGGTTTCGAGGTATGCCGCGGCCTGCTCAGCGGTCCGGCTGCACGAGGCCCCGAACTGCTCATACAGAGCCCGGCCGGTGAGCTGGATTAGCCCGCGCCCGCGATACGTCCAGCCGTCGCCGGTGGCCTCGACGCCGTTGCCTAGGCGCCCGGCATACACGTGGCACGCCAGCCGCTGGGGGTTGCCTGCATACGGGGTAGCGGCGGCAACGCAGGGGAAGCGAGCGGGCCAGACCTGGCACATGCGCTGTGCGGTGTAAGTCAGGTCCTCGGTCAGCGTGGAGAAACCGCCCGATTCTTCGGCCACTTGCCCGAGGAAGGCGGCTGCGCGCCGCGGGGTGGTGATCCCTGCCGCGCCCATCGCGGGCGCCAGCGCGTCGGCCCACGCGTCAACGTCGGCGTCTGATAGATCGGGGGCCACGGCAGCCAGGGCGTCGCCAAGGCTGGCGTTGAGGAGGTCGTTCATGGGAGGGGGGCTCAAACGAAAGCCCCGGCGCGAGGGCCGGGGCTTCGGAGGGTGGCTGGCGGGCTTAGGGCACCAGGTGGCCGTATCTCGTCTCGAGTTCGCGCATCGTCACCAGGCGGTTACCCTGGATCCGGCCGTCGAAGATATCGATGTCGAGCACGCCCGACGTCATAGCGGAGCCTTGGGTGTTCTGCGCGTAGTCGCCGACGTAGAATTCTGGCATCGCGCCACCCGTGTTCACCACCGTGACTTGGTTTGCGAAGCCCATTTTGACGCGGCGGCAAGCGTTGTAGCGATGAGTGTGCCCGAAAACGATATCGTGGGTGGCCTGGGTCGCAATCGAGTTCTCAGGGGTCGCGCCGCCAGCGGGCTTGCCCATCAGGTTGAGCGGCACGTGCACGAAGCCCACGCCGCCCAAGAAGTAGAATTCACCGTAGGCCGTGTTCGTCCACCCGGCGCGGGCCAGTATGCTGTCGCGCTCACCCGTCGCCATACCCCTTAGTTCCGGCGTGCTGTCCTCGAACGACTCGAGCCACGCGTCGTGGTTTCCCATGGTGTAGTGCCTGCTGGAGGTCACGCCCGCCGCGTCCATGGGGGCATTCAGCATGTCCCAGTTCTCGCGAAAGTTTTCGAGGTCCTGCCGGATCGACGGCTTCACGCGTGCCTTATAGGTGTCATTTCGGGTGTGGCGGCAAACGCTGTTCCAATCGGAGCCGTCACCGATATGAACGATGTGCTCCGGGCGCGTGGCGGCGGCGTGATGGCCGATCAGCGCCATGCAGCGCATGGTCTGGGGCAACCCAGGGTGAAAATGGCTGTCTCCGATCGCCAACACGCGGATGTGTCGGCGGGACACCGGGGCGCCAACTCGGGGCGCGCGGGTGCCGTGGACACCGAAGATCTCGCCCATGTAGGGACCGGACTCTCCCAGAGGAGACGGACGCTCCTCCCGGCTTGCTCTTCTTTCTTCGCGCCGCGCTTCCACGGCACGCAGAAGCGGAGCCGGAGACTCCACGGGCTGCGCCGGGACCTTCATCTCCTTGATGCGGACGTTCACACGCGCCGCCGCAACTGGAGCAGCCACCACAACCGCCACCGCCGCCTTCGTCTGCGCGGCAAGGTGGGCATACAGCCCGGTCCGGCTCACCCCCAGCATCAGGGCGGCCCGCGTGACGTCGCCGCCGTGCTGCATCAGTGCGGCGGATATTTCGGCCTCGGGCATCTCAGATAGTTTCAGTTTGCGAGCCATTTTTGGCTTCTTCCTTGCCAGCGGTGGTGTCGTTTACCGACTGAGGTAAATATACCGCTGGCAAAGAGCCATTTTCAAGGAACCCGCAACGTTTTCCTTGAATGTCGCGAGAATACTCGGAAGCCACCCTCTTTGTTTACTACTTGTCCCGGCTCTCCAGATAGCCCCCCAACGTCGTGCCGATCAGCGACGCGGCGTCACGAAGCCTCTTCTTGGCATCCTCGAACGGAACGGGATCCCAGCCGGTTGTGTAGCTCGCGGACACGTAGCCAGCGGGCTCCGTCGACCCCGGGACGATTACCGGGCAGGCGTAAACGGCTTCCGATCCAACCGCTTTCATAGCCTCCTGCAAAGAAGAATTCGCCTTCTCGAATGTCTGGCTTACACAATCCCCTTGCAGTAATGCAGGCAGCCAGTCGATGACAACATACAGAGGAACGCGTTGCATGTTTTGGTGTTCGTCTGAAACGCCGGGAGCAATGCTTTCCGCAGTCTCGGACTGAAACAGAAACGGCAGCCCCTTCAGGCTGTTCTGTCCGTTGTGAAACTGGAACAGGAGCGCCCTGCTTGCATGCAGGCTTTCCCGAACTCCGGACAGGATGACCGAAAATGTTTTGTGCTGACCCAAAGCATCACGAAGCGCCGTTGCATGTACTTTTTCAGTATGTCTCTCGACAGATGCTGAAATGCTGGAGATCACGTCATCCCTTTTTTCGTAGGCGACGAATCCTGTGACTATGCATGCTAACACAAAGAGCGCCTTGACTTCCGCCAAGAATGGAATGGCGGCGAGTTGGCGGATAACACCAACTTGGCGGTCGATGGCCTGCTGGAGCGCCATGGAGGACACCTGCACGGCGGACTCGACGGTAACCGGCGGCGCGCCGGGCGTGCTGACGGTTGTCGTCGTCGTCGCCTGGGCGAGGGGCGTGCCCTCGGGGTGCGGGTGCTGGGCTGGATCGTTGGGCGATGTGGGATCGGACATGGTGGGGCCCTCCCAGCGGGCTATCCCCCGCTGGCTATTCTTCTAGGTTCTGGTTTTGAGCGGATCGATTTCGTCTATCCGCGGTGCGTCCGAGGGGGGCGTTGACCAGTGCCACACCTCGGCGCCTACGCTGCCCGTCTGCTCCGCCCAGGCGCAGTGATCCACATCCGCGCCGAACGCCCGCCAAACCGCCGTCAGCGCAGTGCAGAACACGGCGGCCGCATGCGATCCGGCATCCCGGGCGCGGGCCGTGCGGCGGCTCAACGTCTCATTCGGATCCCCGAGGAGGATGGCGTTCGAAGTTTTGTCGAGCAGCAGCGCGAGGTTGAGCGCCACCTGGCGCAGCAAGGAGCAAGCGGGACAGGTCACGGTTTCAGGATCTCCGCCACCCGGTCGGCCTTGAGCAAGCCTGCCGCCGCGAGCGCCTGGACGCCGCCCACGGTGCGTGGGTCTTCCAGGTCGATGAATGTGGCCGCGGACATTTGCAGCAGGAACAACAACACGCCTGCGTTGCCCTGGGCAGCCGTGGCGATCGCGGCATCCTCGGCCGCGGTCAGCCGCCCCATGAACTCGAGCGGGCTGATTTTCGACGGCGGCGCGGGCGGCGGAGGCGGGGGAGGGGCGG
>CALMAB010000466.1 GCA_937858325.1 uncultured Acetobacteraceae bacterium | reverse complement strand
TCGAGCATGAGATGACCGAAGGGCTTATGGGGCGCATCGGCGGGTTGGGCCTGACAAGCGATAAGAACTGGGGACCGCTCGATCTGTTCCGCTACTCGTCGCCGGGAGTGCGCGACTATTCAGGAGGCGCGGACGGGCAGCCCGCCTATTTTTCGGTGGATGGCGCGTCTCTGCTGGTAAAATTCCACAACGCTTTCAGCAACGGGAGATTTGACGGCCAGGATTTCGGCGATTGGGACAGCACAAAGGGCGACGCCTTCGGTCCCGGAGGGCCAGGGTCGCCCGGACAGCTCACGGCCACTGACCTGCGCGTTCTGGACATCCTGGGTTGGACCCCCACAGCGTCCAGCCTACCGCGGGGACCAACCACGCCATCGGCCGGTGCGGTCGTATCCTACGTGGACACGACGACGAACCAGCGCGGCTCCATCATCATGGATCCCGCCCCGATTTCCGGACCCAGCTATCTCAAGAACCAGTACATCTACGCCGGTGCCGACAACGTGGTCCTTTCGACGCAAACGCCCAACGTGTTCATCCATTCCGGAAGCGGCAACGACGCCATCCAGGTCGCGAGTGGGCGGAACGTGCTGGATGGCGGTTTGGGCTCGAACTTCCTGACCGGCGGGACCGGTCAAGACACCTTCTTCACCGACGCGCGCACGCCAGGCGCGGTCTGGAACACCGTCCGCAACTTCCATGCTGGCGATGCTGTGACCCTGTGGGGCTTTGCCAACGGGGTGAGCACCTACCATTGGGACGCGGCGCTGGCCGGCGCTGCCGGGTCACAAGGCGCGACGCTGCGGGCCAACATCGTCGGCGGCGCCGGCCGAACCGGAAACGGCATCGACGCGAGCGTAACCTTCACCGGCCTATCCGTGCAGCAAGCCCGCGGTCTTCAGGTCACCACCGGCACACAGGCCGGCAGCCCTTACTTGTACATTCATAATCCCGGTGTATGACGGGGCCACCGGATCAGTGAATTTCACCAGCCCTTTGCACCGCGGCCCGCAGCTTCGCCGGGCTGAAATCGGCACTGGCGCAAACGTCGAGGATGACCTTCTCGCGCCGGGCTGAAAGGGCGATGGCGTCCGGCAACTTGCGCACTACCCCTGCCGGGATAACGACCGCGCCGTGGAAGTCCGCATGGACGACATCATCGTGCACGACGTTCATGCCGAACACGTTCACCGGCTTGCCGAAATCGACCATATGGACATGGGCATGGCTGGGACCGATCCGCCCGCCAATAATCTGAAACCCCGGCGCGAACATATCGCAGTCGCGGAACGAGCCGTTGGTCACGCAGCCTGTGGCGCCGAGTGCCTTGTGCACGGTGGAATGCACCTCTCCCCACCACGCGCCATAGCCGGGCCGGTCGTCCAAATCCTGCAGCACCACGACGGTCGGGAACTGCGCATCGGCTACATAGTCATACCAATCAAGGCGGCTCGCGACGGGGCCGCGGGCCGCCTCCTTCGCGCGGATCATGCCGACGCGGGCAACGCCGACCATGGGCGGCAACTTGCGGTCCACGGCGACCATAGGCTCCAGGGTAAAGCCGAACGTCCGGCGTTCTGGCGCGACGATCTCAAGCCCGTTGCAGATCGTGGGCGTGTCCCATTGCTGTAGGGCTTTGAGGTCATCAAGCGAGTAAAGCGGCTCGGTTGTCATGGGTCCCCTCCGCGTGTTCGCCGAACGGCCCGGGTCAGCGCCGGACAATGGCCTTTTCCTGCCCCCATTTCTCGGGACAGCGGATGCGAAACGGCCCGTCCACCAGGTACTCGAATGATTTTCGCTTGGGATTATCGGCGGCGGCCCGCCAGGCCTGGATCGTGCCGCCGTAATACGCCTCCTCAGCGCGCGCCGCGTGGAGGTAGATACGACCGCCGATGGCTTCCTCGGCCACTTCGTCCGTCACCGGCCAGGTGCCGGTCTCGTATCGGGTCGGCTCAGGCCCAACCCGCTTGTTGCGCTGTCCTTGTTTACACAGCAGATGCAGGTCAACGACCAACGGCCGACACTCCCAACAGGATGCGCCACCGGCGCATCCTGGCCACACCCCAGTTTCTGCCGATGGTCAGGCCGCCGCGACGGCCCGGCGCGCCATTACGCCGATCAAGTGGGCACGATACTCCGGACTGGCGTGGATGTCGCCGTTCAACCCGTCGGCCGGCGTTGTTATTCCCGTGATCGCGTCGGGAGAGAAGTCCTTGGACAGCGCCTCCTCCATCGCCGTGTGGCGGAACACCCCGTTCTGCCCGGCCCCGGTGATCGCGACCCGCACGCCCGCGGCGGTCTTAGCGACGAATACGCCGACCATGGCGTAGCGGGATGCCGGGTTGCGGAACTTCTCGTAGTTCGACTTCTCCGCACGGGGGAACTCGATGGCGGTGATCAGCTCGCCCGGCTCCAGCGCCGTGGTGAACATGCCCTGGAAGAAGTCGTCCGCCGCGATGCTGCGGCGGTCCGTGTGGACCGTGGCGCCCAAGGCCAGCACCGCCGCCGGGTAGCAGGCGGACGGGTCGTTGTTGGCGAGCGACCCGCCCATGGTGCCGCGGTGCCGCACCTGGGTATCGCCGATCAGGGACGCCATCTTGGCCAGCCCCGGGACCAGCCGCTGCACGTCGGGCGAGGACTCGATCTGGTGGTGCGTGCTCATCGCCCCGATCGTCACCGTCTTGTCGTCGGCCTTGACGTCCTTGAGGCCCAGTTCCGACAAATCGACGATCACGCTCGGCTTGTTGAGCCGCTGCTTCAGCACCGGGATGAAGGTCTGGCCGCCAGCAAGCGCCTTGGCTTCCATGTCCGCGCCCAGCGCCTTCACGGCTTCGGGGATGGAGGACGGCTTGGTGTAGTTGAAATCATACATGATCGGGGTTCCTACTCGGCCGCCATGCGCGGCTGGTTGGCTTGGATGATCGACCAGATTTTCTGCGGCGTCGCCGGCATGTCCAGGTGCCGCACACCGTAGTCGCGCAGCGCGTCCACCACGGCGTTGATGACGGAGGGCGGGCAGCCAATGGCTCCCGTCTCCCCCACGCCCTTCGACCCCAGGGGGTTGTGCGTACACATCGTGTTCTGCGTCGCGGTCTTCATCGGCGGGAAGTCATGCGCCCGGGGCATCTGGTAGTCCATGAAGGAGCCGGTCACCAGTTGCGCCTCGCTGTCATAGATCGCGTTCTCCATCAACGCCTGGCCGATGCCCTGGGCCAGCCCGCCCTGCACCTGCCCCTCGACGATCATCGGGTTGATGACCCGGCCCACGTCGTCCACCGCCACCATGTTGACCACGGCGACGGTCCCGGTGTCCGGATCGATCTCGACCTCGCAAACGTGGCAGCCGCCGGGGAAGGTGAAGTTCTTGGGATCGTAGAACGCAGTCTCGTCCAGGCCCGGCTCAAGCTCCTCGATGGGGTAGTTGTGCGGCACGTAGGCCGCAAGCGACACCTCGGCCAGTGCCTTGCTCTTGTCGGTGCCGGCGACAGAGAACCGGCCGTCCTTGAACTCGATGTCCTCGACGGAGGCCTCCATCAGGTGGGCGGCGATCTTCTTGCCCTTGGCGATCACCTTGTCCATGGCCTTGACCATGGCCGACCCGCCCACGGCCAAGCTGCGGCTGCCGTAGGTGCCCATGCCGAACGGGATCTTGGCGGTGTCGCCGTGCACGACATCCACCTGATCGACGGGGATGCCAAGCTGCTCGGAGACAAGCTGCGCGAACGTCGTCTCGTGCCCCTGCCCGTGGCTGTGCGTGCCGGTGAGCACGGTGACGCTGCCAGTCGGATGCACCCGGATGTTGGCGACCTCGTACAGCCCGGCACGCGCACCCAACTGCCCCACCAGCTTGCTCGGCGCGATGCCGCAAGCCTCCACGTAGGTGGAGATGCCGATGCCGCGCAGCTTGCCGCGCGCCGCCGCCGCCCGGCGGCGGTCTGTGAACCCGTCCCAATCCGCGGCGGCCAGCGCGGACTTCAGCGTCGCCTCGTAATCGCCGCTGTCGTAGTTCAGCGCCACCGGCGTCTGATATGGGAAAGCGTCGCGCGGGATGAAGTTGAGGCGGCGGATCGCCACCCGGTCCAGCCCCGTGTCGTGCGCGATCACGTCCACCAGACGTTCCAACAGGTAGGCCGACTCCGGCCGCCCGGCGCCGCGGTAGGCGTCCACCGGCACCGTGTGGGTGAACACCGCCTTGACCTCGGCATAGATCGCCGGCGTCGTGTAAACCCCGGCCAGCAGCGTGGCGCTGAGATAGGTCGGGATGGCGGGCGCGAAGGTCGAAAGGTAGGCGCCCATGTTGGCAACCGTGCTGACCCGCAGCGCCAGGAACTTGCCTTGCGCGTCCAGCGCCATCGCCGCCTTGCTGACATGGTCGCGCCCGTGCGCGTCCGACATGAACGCCTCGCTGCGGTCGCAGGTCCACTTCACCGGGCGGTGCAGCTTGCCGGCGGCCCAGGTGACGATGGCCTCCTCGGCGTAGTGGTAGATCTTCGAACCAAAGCCGCCGCCTACGTCGGGCGCCACCACGCGCAGCTTGTGCTCCGGGATGTGCAGCACGAAGGCGCCCATCAACAGCCGGATCACGTGCGGGTTCTGGCTGGTGGTGTAGAGCGTGAACTCGCCGGAGGACCGGTCGAACTCGCCGATGGCCGCCCGCGGCTCCATGGCGTTCGGCACCAGCCGGTTGTTGGTCAGGTCCAGCTCGACGACATGCGCCGCCTGGGCGAAAGCCGCATCGACCATCGCCTCGTCGCCGATGTGCCAATCGAAGCAAACGTTGCTCGGCGCGTCGTCATGCACCAGCGGCGCGCCCGGCGCCACCGCGTCCCGCACCGCGGCGACCGCCGGCAGGTCCTCGTAGTCGATGGCCAGCAGCTCGGCCGCGTTCTTGGCCTGTTGCCGGCTTTCCGCGATCACCACGGCGACGGGATCGCCGACATGGCGCACCTTGCCGGTGGCGAGCACCGGGTGCGGCGGCTCCGCCATGGGCGAGCCGTCCTTGCCGTGGACCTGCCAGCCGCAGGGCACGCCGCCCACGCCATCCGCCTGCAGGTCGGCGCCGGTGTAAACCGCGACGACGCCGGGCGCTGCGGCGGCAGCCGCGGTGTCGATGCCCAAGATCTTCGCATGCGGCCGGTCGGCCCGGTGGATCACCGCGTAAAGCTGGCCAGGCCGGTTGATGTCATCGGTGTAGCTGCCGCGTCCGCTGAGAAACCGGTGGTCTTCCTTGCGGCGCACGGAAGCGCCGATACCCTCGAAACCCATGGTGCTTCTTCCCCTTGCAGCCCCGGCTTGCCGCCGGCGGCGCGATTACTCGGCGGCGACCGGCAGCTCCTTGCCGTGCATGAGGGGCCATGCAGCGGCGATGGCCTTGACGATGTTGTGGTAGCCGGTGCAGCGGCACAGGTTGCCCTCAAGCCCATGCCGGATCTGTTCCTCGGTCAGGCCTTCCGGGTGCATCTGCACCAGGTCGATGGCGCTCATCACCATGCCGGGCGTGCAGAAGCCGCATTGCAGGGCATGGTGCTCGCGGAACATCGCCTGCATCGGGTGCAGCGTGCCGTCGTTCGCGGCGATGCCCTCGATCGTGGTGACTTTGGTTCCGTTCGCCTGAATCGCCAGCATGGTGCAGCTTTTGATCGACTCTCCATTCACGTGCACGACGCACGCACCGCACTGGCTTGTGTCGCAGCCGACATGCGTGCCCGTCAGGCCCATGCCTTCCCGCAGCAACTCAACCAACAAGGTCCTGCCCTCGACCTCGGCAGTGTGGCTTCGCCCGTTCACCGTCAGCGATACCTGCGGCATCGTTGTCCTCCCATAATGCAGATCGCGCGCCTGGCCGGCGGCCTGCGCACCTGACGTAGTGTGGTCGCCTCAACCGGCTAGGGTCAAGCGGGCGCGCTGAACTACTTTCCCGATGCCGGCCGTTATGCCGCTTGGGGCAGCATGCGCAAGGCCGGAAGCTCGTCGAGGTGGCAGGCTGCCTTCTGGCCCTCGCCCACGTCCCGCAGCAACGGCTCCTCGGTCCGGCAACGGTCGAAGACGTAGGGACAGCGGGTGTGGAAGCGGCAGCCGGAAGGCGGGCTGATCGGGCTGGGCACGTCGCCGGTCAGGATGATGCGGTCGCGCCGGGCCGTGGGATCCGGCACCGGCACGGCGGACAGCAGCGCGCGGGTGTAGGGGTGGCGAGGGTTGGCGAACAAGGTGCGGCGCTCGGCGATCTCGACGATTTTGCCGAGGTACATCACCGCGACCCGGTGCGTCAGGTGCTCGACGATGGCCAGGTCATGGCTGATGAACAGGAGGGCCAGCCCAAGCTCGTCCTGTAGATCAGACAGAAGGTTGACGATTTGCGCCTTCACCGACACGTCGAGCGCGGACACGGCTTCGTCGCAGATGATCAGGTCGGCGCCGGGCGCGAGGGCGCGGGCGATGCCGATGCGCTGGCGCTGCCCGCCGCTGAACTCGTGCGGGAAGCGGCGCATGGCGTCGCGCGGCAGGCGCACCGTGTCCATGAGCGTCGCCACGCGGTCATCGACGTCGCCGCCGCCTGCCAGGCCGAAGTTGCGCAGCGGCTCCGCGATGATGTCCCGCACCCGCATCCGGGGGTTGAGGCTGCTGAACGGGTCCTGGAACACCACCTGGATGCGCCGGCGCAGCGGGCGCAACTGGCTGGCCGGGAGGTTGTCGATGCGCGCGCCGTCCAGCCACACCTCGCCGTCCGTCGGGTCGATCAGGCGCAGGATGGCCTTGCCCACCGTGCTCTTGCCGCAGCCGCTTTCCCCCACCAGCGACAGCGTTTCGCCCTTCTCGATGGAGAAGGTCACGCCGTCCAACGCGTAAACCTGCCCGGTGATGCCGCCGAGCAGCCCGCCGCGCAACGGGAAATGCTTCTTCAGCGCGTTGACCTCAAGCAGCGGCGGCGTCCGGGTCATGCGGCTTGCTCCCCCGGCATGGCGTACTCGGCGTAATGGCAGGCGACGGAATGGCCGGGCCGCTTCTGCTCAACCGCCGGGGCAACCGTTCGGCAAAGGTCGGTGACGCTGAGGCAGCGCCCGGCGAAGGCGCAGCCGACGATGGGTTTGCGGAGCGACGGCACCAAACCGGGAATTTCCGCCAACTTGGACCGCCCGCCCGAGGACAGCGAGGAGCCGAGCCGCGGCACCGCGCCCAGCAGGCCCCGTGTATAAGGGTGCTGCGGGTTGGCGAAGATTTCGCCCGCCGTGGCCTCCTCCACCTTGCGCCCGGCGTACATCACCACCACGCGCTGCGCCATCTCCGCCACCACGCCCAGGTCGTGGGTGATCAGCAGGATGGCGGAACCGATGCGGGTCTTGAGGTCCCGCATGAGGTCCAGGATCTGCGCCTGGATGGTCACGTCCAGCGCCGTCGTCGGCTCGTCCGCGATCAGCAGCTTCGGGTTGCAGGCCAAGGCCATGGCGATCATCACCCGCTGCCGCATCCCGCCCGAAAGCTGGTGCGGGTACTCCCGCACCCGGCGGCCCGGCGCCGGGATGCCCACCAGCGTCAGCATCTCCACCGCCCGCGCTTCCGCTTGCCGCGCCGACAGGCCCTGGTGCAGGCGCAGCGTTTCGCCGATCTGCCGGCCGATGGTCAGCACCGGGTTCAGGCTGGTCATCGGCTCCTGGAAGATCATGCTGATGTCGTTGCCGCGCAGCTTGCGCATCTCAGGCTCGGACAGCTTCAGCAGGTCGCGCCCTTGAAACTGGATGCGCCCGGCGATGCGGCCCGGCGGCTCCTGGATCAAGCGCAGGATGCTCATGCTGGTGACGGACTTGCCGCAGCCGCTTTCCCCCACGATGGCGAGCGTTTCCCCGGCGTCGATGTGGAACGACAAGCCCTCTACCGCGCGCACCACGCCGTCCAGCGTGCCGAAATGGGTCTGCAGCTTCTCGACTTGAAGGAGTGCCGCCATCAAACGCGCTTCGCCATGCGGGGATCGAGCGCATCGCGCAGCCCGTCGCCCAGCAGGTTCACCGCCAGCACCGTGAGCGACAGGAACACCGCCGGGAAGAACACGATGTAGGGCTTCACCTGCCACAGCGCCCGGCCCTCTGCCATGATGTTGCCCCATGACGGGATGATCGGCGGCGTGCCGGCGCCAATAAAGGACAGGATCGCCTCCGTGATCATCGCCGACGCGCAGATGTAGGTCGCCTGTACCGTGATCGGCGCCAGCGTGTTCGGCACGATGTGGCGCCAGATGATCAAGGGCACGCGCGTTCCGGAGGCGACCGCCGCCTCGACATAGGGCTGCTCGCGGAGCGACAGCACGACGCCGCGCACCAGCCGGGACACCCGGGGGATTTCGGCAATGGTGATGGCGGTGACGACGTTGCCCACGCTGCCGCGGGTCAGCGCCATGAGCGCGATGGCCAGCAGGATCGGCGGGATGGACATCAGCCCATCCATGACCCGCATGATAACGCTGTCCGCCCAACGCACGAAGCCAGACACCAGCCCGATCACCATGCCGATCACGGACGCCAGCAGCGCCACGGAGAAGCCGACGATCAGCGACACCCGCGCCCCGTACAGCACGCGCGAGTAGATGTCGCGGCCCAGCATGTCGGTGCCGAACCAATACAGCATCGACGGCTCCCGCGTGCGCTTGGCGGGCGCCAGCGCGGTCGGGTCCGTGGTGCCGAGCAACGGCGCGGCCACGGCGATGAACAGGATCACCGCCAGCAACAGCCCGCCGGCGAAGATGGTGGGGTAGCGCCGAATAAAGGTGAGGACCCGGCCGCGTGGGCGCACCGCTGGCAGCACGTCCGGCATGGCGGATGCCGGGGTGACGTGCGCCGCCGAAGCGGTGGCGACCGGCGCGTCGGGAAGGGCGGTGGCGCTCAATAGCGTATCCTCGGGTCGAACACGGTATACAGCAGGTCCACACCAAGGTTGACCAGGACATAAACGAAGCTGAACAGCAGCACGACGCCCTGGATCACCGGGTAGTCGCGCCGCAGGATGGCATCGACCACCAGGCGGCCGAGGCCAGGGATCGCGAACACGCTTTCGGTGACGACGGCGCCACCGATCAGCAGCGCCACGCCGATGCCGATCACGGTGACGATGGGCACGGCGGCGTTCTTCAGTGCATGGAGAAACAGCACCGTGCGGCTGCCGACGCCCTTGGCCTTGGCAGTGCGGATGTAATCCTGGCTCAGCACCTCCAGCATGGTCGCTCGGGTGATGCGGGCAATCAGCGCGATGTAAACCCCGCCCAACGCGACGGAGGGCAGCACCAAGTTGCTGAGCCACGGGCCGAACCCGCGGGCCAACGGCGTGTAGCCCTGCACCGGAAACCAATCGAGCCCCAAGCCGAAGCCGTCCAAAGCGAAGACGTAGGCGAGCAGGTAGCCCACCACGAACACCGGCACGGAGAAGCCGAACACCGCGAGCACCATGATCACGCGGTCGATCCAGGTGCCCTGGTTCCACGCCGCCAGCACGCCCATCGGCACCGCGACGATGATCGACAGGATCAGCGTGAGCACCATCAGCGACACCGTCGGCTCCAGCCGCTGCTGGATCAGCCGAGTCACCGGCAGGTTGGTGAAGATCGACACGCCGAGGTCGCCGCGCAAAACCTGCCACAGCCACTCGCCGAAGCGGATCAGGAACGGGCGGTCGAGGCCCAGCCCGGCGCGTATGCGCTCCACGTCCGCGGGCGTCGCCTGGTCGCCGGCGATGATCGCCGCCGGATCGCCCGGCGCGATGTAAAGCAGGCTGAACACGAACAGCGCCACGATGGCCATCACCGGGATCGTCGCGAGCACCCGGCGGGTGAGGTAGCCGAGCATCAGGCCCCGTCCGTCATGGCGTCTGACCCGTCATGTCTTCTGCACGCCCCAGAACACCGGGAACGGCGCCTTGACCACGCCGCTCACGTTCTTGCGCCAGGCCTGGTAACCCAGGAAGAACCCGGTCGGGATGTAGGTCACGAAGTCCATCGCCGTCTTGTTGAGGTCGGCCATGGCCGCCTTCTCCGCCGCGGCGTTCGGGGCGTCATACCAGGCCGCAATGCCGGCCTGGATTGCGTCCGACTTCGGCCAGCCGAACCACGCCTTGTCGCCGCCCGCGTCAAACGCCGTGTAGGGCGCCGGGTTGATGCAGTCGGCGCCGGCGTGCCAGGTGTGGAAGATGTGCCAGCCGCCCTGCGACGGCGGGTCCTTCTTCGCCCGGCGCGCGCCCACCGTGCCCCAGTCGAGCGCCTGGTAGTCCACCTTCATGCCGATCTTCTGCAGCAGGTCGGCGGTCACGTCGCCCTGCGCCTTGGTGATCTGCACGTCGGTCGCCACGCACAGCACGACCGTTTCGCCCTTGTAGCCCGCCTCCGCCAGCAGCTTCTTCGCCTCGTCGAAGCGGCGGGGGCCGGTCAGGATCTCGCCACCCGCCTCGGTGTAGGAGGGGGTGCCCGGCGTGAAGAAGCTCGGCAGCGGCTTCCACAGCGCGTCGTCGTTGCCGACCACGGCGCGCATGTAGTCCTCCTGGCTGAGCGCCATCATCACCGCCCGGCGCACCCGCGGGTCGTTGAACGGCGGGTGCAGGTGGTTGATGCGGAAGGAGCCGATGTTGCCCAAGGGGTCCGCAATGTCCACGTTGACGTTGCGGTTGCGCTTCAAGAGCGGCACCAGGTCCGGCACCGGGTTCTCCCACCAGTCGATCTCGCCGTTCTGCAGCGCCGCCGCCTTGGTGGCGTCGTCGGGCAGTATCAGCCACTCGATGCGGTCGAACATCACGCGCTTGCCGCCGGACAGCCATTCCGCCACTTCCGGCCGGGGGTCGTAGCCCGCGAACTTCTCGAACACCGCCGCCGACCCCGGCACCCACTCGTCCCGCTTGAACACCATGGGGCCGGAGCCGACGAACTCCTTGATGAGCTGGAACGGGTCGGTCTTGGCGATGCGCTCCGGCATGATCTCGGCGACCGGCGCGTTGCTCTTGCCGAGCGCGAACAGCATCTTCGGGAACGGCTTGTTCAAGCGGATGCGGACGGTGCGGTCGTCCGGCGCTTCCATGGCGTCGAGCGACGCCTTGATCCGCTGGCCCATGGTGTCCCGCACCATCCAGCGGTTAAGGCTCGCGATGACGTCCCGGGACAGCACCGGCTCCCCGTCATGGAACTTGAGGCCGGGGCGCAGCCGGATGGTCCAGATCTTGTTGTCTTCGGACGCCTCGTAACCTTCCGCCATCTGCGGCTTGGGCATCAGCTTGCTGTCCACGCCGAACAGCGTGTCCCAGATCAGCAGGCTGGCGTTGCGCACGACGTATTGGGTGCCGGCGATGGCGTCCAGGCTCGACAGGTTGGCCTGCGGCACGAAGCGCAGCACGCGCCCACCCTGCGCGCGGGACAAGCGGGGCATGGCCAGGCTGCCCACGGCAGCGGCAGTCCCGGCGGCGAGCAGCTCACGGCGCTTCATGCAAACCCTTCTTGTCTGACCATCAACACAATCTTAGCAATCCTTGGGCCATCGGCGGCCCAGCATAGCCTCAAGCCCGCCGCACGTTCCAGAACAGTGCAAACCCGTTGAGCACGCCGTCGAGGCTGCTGCGATACGCCGTCGGCTGCAAGTACTGGCCCAGCGGGATGTAGGGCAGGCTTTGGAACGCTTCGCGCTGGATCTCGGCGCAGATCGCGGCTTGGGCGGGCACGTCCGGCGCGTCGAACCAGGCGTTGCGGAGCTGCTCGATCTTCGGGTCGTTGGGCCAGCCGAACCAGGCCTGCTCCCCGTTGGCGCGGAGCGGGATGTGGCCGGCCGGGTTCAGGTGGTCGGTGCCGGCCCAGGCGGTGCAGAACGCGCTCCAGCCGCCGGCCTCCACCGGGTCCTTCTTGGCCCGCCGGGTCACGACGCTGCCCCAGTCCGTCGCCTGGTAGTCCACGTTCATGCCGGCCCGCTGCAGCATGTCGGCGGTCACGTCCGCCATCGCCTTGAGCACGGGGAAGTCGGTCGCCGCCAGCAGCACCACGCGCTCGTCTTTGTAGCCGGCCGCCCTCAACTCGCGCTTCACCTTGTCCATGTCGCGCGGCCCGGCCAGCACGTCGAGGCCCACGCTGCTCGCCATCGGCGTGTCCGGGCAGAAAAAGCCGACGCCGGTGCGCGACATCTTGGGGTCGGTGCCGACCACCGCCGCCACCACGTCCTCCTGGCTCACCGCGCCCAGCAGCGCCCGGCGGATCGCCGGGTTGTTGAACGGCGGCTGCAGCTGGTTCATGCGCAAGGTGGCGATCTGACCCGACGGCTCCTGCACCACAACCTTCACGCCGCGGCTGCGGGCGAGCAGCCCCATCAGGTCGGCGGTGGCGTAGTCCCACCAGTCCTGCTCGCCGTTGATCAGCGCCTGCGCGGCGGTGGTCGGGTCGGGGATCGTGGTCCACTCCACCCGGTCGAAGTGCACGACCTTGGGGCCGGAGGTCCAATCGGTGGAACCGCCGTCGCGCGGCTTGTAGGCCCCGAACTTCTCGTAAACGACGCGGGCGCCGGGCACCCGCTCGTCCGCCTTGAAGCGAAACGGGCCGCTGCCGATCATCTCCGTCACCTGGGTGAACGGGTCGGTCCGGGCGATGCGCTCCGGCATGATCGCCGGCATGAACA
>CALMAB010000465.1 GCA_937858325.1 uncultured Acetobacteraceae bacterium | reverse complement strand
GCCTGACGCTGCTCCGTGCCCTTTCGCCGTAACGGCGGTCAGCCGGCCGCGTCCGGCCCGACACGGACCAGCAACTTGCCGAAGTTCTTGCCGTGCAGCATCCCGATGAACGCGGCCGGGGCGCGTTCCAGCCCCTCCACGATGTCCTCGCGATACTTGACCTGGCCGGACTCGACCCAGGCGGTGGCGTCCTTCAGGAAGTCGGCCTGCTGGCTCGCGAAGTCGAACACGATGAAGCCGCGGATCAGGAGACGCTTGGTGAGCACGGCGCGCATCAGCCCGGCCAGCCGGTCCGGTCCCGGGGCGGGCGCGGTCTGGTTGTACTGCGAGATCAGGCCGCACACGGGAACGCGGGCAAACGGGTTCAGCAACGGGAACACCGCGTCCCAAACGGCGCCGCCGACGTTCTCGAAATACACGTCGATGCCCTTGGGACAGGCCTGCTTCAGCCGCGCCGCGAGGTCCGGGCCGCGGTGGTCGATGCAGTCGTCAAAGCCGATGGATCGGACAAAGGCGCACTTCTCTTCCCCGCCGGCGATGCCGACCGACCGCGCCCCGCGCAGCTTGGCGATCTGCCCCACCATCGACCCCACGGGACCGCTGGCGGCGGCGACCACAACGGTTTCCCCGGGCTTCGGCTGGCCGATGTTGTTCAGGCCGCAATACGCCGTCATGCCGGGCATGCCCAGCACGCCGAGCGCGGTGGACAGCGGCAGCGGCCCCGGCTCCAGCCGCCGCAACTCGGCCGCATCCACGGCGGCGCAGGCCTGCCAACCGGTGCGGCCCTCCACGATGTCGCCGGGCTTCAAGCCGTCCGCGTGGGACGCCACCACCTCGCCGACGGTGCCGCCGGTCATCACGCCGTCGATGGGCACCGGCGGCACGTAGGACGGCGCGTCGCTCATCCGCCCGCGCATGTAGGGATCGAGCGACAGCCAGATCGTCCGCACCAACGCCTGTCCCGGACCCGGCGCGGGGAGCGGCCCCTGTTCGATACGGAAGTCGCTTTCCTGCGGCTCGCCCACCGGGCGGCGGGCGAGGACCACGCGTTGGTTTTCGGCATCTGGCATGGGAAACACCTCGGGTTCGTCGTGCAACCATAACGCGGGTTAACCAAGCCGCAACCAAAACCGCGCATCATGCCAGTTATTGTCGAAACAATACCTGGCAGTAACAATTTTGGCAGCGCTACCAAGTTCTGGCACAATCGGGCGCGGCGTGCGGGGAACCGTGTCCCTCGTGGACCTGCTCATACCCGGCGGCAACCTTGAGTGGACGATCAGCGGGTCGGGGCTGGGCGGCATCGCCGACCTTCGCCTGCTGGACACGCTGGGCGACGGGCAGCGCATGAACACGGCGTTCCACCCGCAGGTGTCGATCCGCCGCGGCTCCGTCACGCTGTTCAGCGGCGAGCTGCTGGGCTGGACGGGCACGCGCAGCGCGGAAACGGCGACGACCGCGATCAACTTCGACCTGGCGCCCACGCTGCGCGCCGCCGGGCTGGCCAGCGGCGTGCCGGATGACAGCATTGTTTCCGTCACCTTCCGCAGCACCATCGCGTCGCTCTACGCGGCGCGGCAGGCGCCGGCTTTGGGCCGGGTGCTCGGCCAGGGCGACCTGCTGCGCAACACAGCCGCGTTCAGCGGCACCGTGGCGGGCACGCTGTCCAGCAGCGACCCGGCGGTGGTGTCGCTGGCGCTGCCGTCCAGCACGCTCTCGGCATCGATCTACGCGGTGAACGGCGTGCTGGCGGCGGGAACGGCGCAAGCGGCCTATGGCGACACCGTGACCTACCGCATCCAGCTCGGCCTGCCGCTCACAACCGCGCACCACGTGCAAGTGACCGCGGCCATTGCGGGGCTGACCGGCCCCTTCGTGTTCGACGCCGCCGGCACGCTGGGCGGCCCGCCCGCCGGCCATGCCCAGTTCGGGTCGGGCGGCAACTACACCGGAACCCAACCAACGGCGAGCCTGACCACCGACGCGGCGGGGAACCCGGCCATCCTGCTCGACTTCGGCGACATTCAGCCATCCAGCACCCGTCCCGGCACCATCGACCTCCTGGTGTCCGCTCCGCTGGCGCCTGGCGCGTCGCTCGCCGCAACCGTGACGGAAACGGAGGCGAACTCGTTCGGGACGCCGGCCACGGTCAGCGCCACCACGGCGCCCGTCGCCCTCAACGAGCCGTCGCTGCACATCCAGACCGCGACGGTTTATGCGTCGAACGACCACGCCAACTGGACCGGCACCGGCGGCCCGTTCGGCTACAGCCCGGACTTCGGCCAGTTCGGCGGCATCATCAGCAGCGCCGGGCTGGCGACCGAGCCGTTTGCCGACCAGCTCTACGGCGTGGACGCCGGCGACGACGTCACCTTCGTGATCGCGGTCGAGAACCTGATGCCCGGCGCCAAGGCGTACGACGTCTTGGTGCGCGCGCCGATGCCGGACGGGTTCATCGCGCCGGACGGGGACGCCAGCATCACCGTTTCGGACGGCGCCGGGACGCCGCTGGCCTATTCCGGCAACCTGTTCGATCCTCAGGGCGGCCTCCGGCTGGACTCCGGGGCGCCGATTGCCGGCTACGACGCCGACAGCGGCCGGAACATCCTGCTGATCAGCTACACCCTCCGCAGCACGGACCGGCTGGACCTCAGCGCGCCCGGCCACGCCAGCACGGCGCAGATCGTCAGCTACGCGACCGAGCCTGGCTGGACCAACCGCGTGCCGCAAACCCCGGCCGCCGCCAACAAGGCCACGACCGGGGTGTTCAACATCCAGCCAAGCGTCACGGTCGCCTTGGTCTCGACCGGCAGCCCGGACGGCGCCAGCGCGCTGCTGGCGCTCGGGGCGGCGGCGACGTTCCGGCTGACCGCGACCCTGCCCGAAGGCTTGAGCCGCGGGTTGGACCTTTCGATCGTTCTGCCCGCCTGGCTCACGGCGGTGTCGGCGCGGGTGGTGGCGGTCGGGGGCAACGTTTCCGTGCAGACCCAAGCGGCGGACGGCCACGGCGGGATCGCCTTCGGCGACACCCTGAACGCGCCGGACGGGCAGGACACGGCGGCCGACCAGGTGCAGATCGAGGTCACGGTCCGCCCGGACTCCCTGCCGGGCGGCCCGGCCCCGCACACGCAGACCATCCAGGCCGCGGTCAGCATCGGGCCGCCGGGGCAGGTGGGCACGGCGACGGGCAGCATTGCCGTGGGCGTCGCCGAGCCGGCCGTGCCAAGGATCACCCAAGCGTTCGCCGGCACGGGCCAGCTTGCGAACGGGCAGGTCGCGACGCTGCGCTTCACCCTGACGGTACCGGCCGGCTTCAGCAGGGACCTGCGCATCCTGGACAACTTGCTGTCCGGCCTCGCCTACGTGCCGGGGTCGGCGCGCGTCGTGCAGGCCGGCGGCGTCACGTCGCGCGGCGCGGCCATGCTGTCCGCGCCCTCCGAGCAAAGGACGGGATCGCTGCTCACCCTTGATTTCGGCGCGGTCGATGCGCCGGCGTCGGCCAGCCGCCAGGTGGTGGTCGAGTTGCAGGCGCAGGTGGCGGCCTCGTTCGGCGCGACGCTGACCAACTTGGTCACGGCCGACACCGGCTATGCGTCCGCCGCCGTCGCGTCCCTGAGCGCGCCGGTCGTCAACACGGCGCCGACGCTTGCGGGCCTTCCTGCGGTCACGGCCGCGCGGGACGACACGGCGCTGCTGCCCTTCGCCGGCATCGTGGTGACAGACCCCGACCCCGGGCAGCAGCAGACCCTGCAGATCACGCTCAGCAACCCGGCCAACGGCGTCCTGACCAACCTGGGTGCCGGCCGTTATGACGCCGTGGCCGGGGTGTACACGGTGACGGGCGCTGCGGACGCCGTTTCGGCCGCCGCGGCGGCGCTGAGCTTCGTGCCCACCCGCCGGCAAGCCAGCCCCGGCCAGCAGGTCGCGACGGATTTCAGCGTCCAGGTTCGCGACGGCGCCGGCGGCGGCGGACCGGCCACTGTGACCCGGGTGGTGGCCAAGGCGATCAACACCGCGCCCTCGATCCGCAACGCGGCGCCGGGCCAGGCGATCCTTCCGGGGGCGCAAACCCGCCTGTTCAGCGGCCTGCTGCCGCAGGACCCGGACGTGGGCCAGACCGAGACGCTGACCATCCGATTCGCCACCCCCGCCATCGGCACGCTTCGCGGCGCCGGCCCTGGCCGCTATGACGCGGCAGCCGGCCTGTTCACCTCGACCGGCACGGTCGCGGCGCTTTCCGCCGAAACCGCGGGGCTGGTGTTCACGGGCGCCCAGCCAGGCGACACCCTCATGACCATCACCCTTGACGACGGGGCGGGCGGCGTCGCCCAGGACACCAGCACGCTCACCGTCTCGCCAGGCACGCCGTCCGTGGTTTCGGCCTCCAGTGTGCCGCCGCCGTTCGCGCCGACGGCGCTGCCGCCGCAGCTCTTCGCCGGGTCGGCGCCGGCCAACGTCGTGGCGGTGCCGGCTGGGTCCGGCGTGCTCGC
>CALMAB010000464.1 GCA_937858325.1 uncultured Acetobacteraceae bacterium | reverse complement strand
CCAGCGACTTGATCTTGGTCAGGATCGGCGCGTAGTCCGCGGCCTTGGGGTCCAGCCGGTCGCGCCCGAGCACCTTGATGCCCCGCTTTTCCGCCTGCGCCTGAAACGAGTCCGCAATGCCCACGCCATAAGCGCCGGAGTCGTCGAGCACGAACACCGACTTCACCTTCAACGTGTCGGCCATGTAGTTGGCCATGTTTGGCCCCTGGTAGGCATCCGTCGCCACCGTCCGGAAATAGATTGCCTTGCCCGCGGGCCGGTATTGCTGCGCGAACTTCGGGTCGGTCAAATCGGGATTGGTCGAGGACGGCGTGATGATCGCTAGGTTGCCCTGGCTCAGGATCGGCGCCATCGCCTTGCCCGCGCCCGACATCTGAGGGCCGAGCGCCGCCATGTATGCTTTGTCCGACACCATGGTGCGCGCATTGGTCGCGGCCTGCGCCGGGTCGTATTGCCCGGCGGTGGCCGTGGCGTCGTCGAGCTTCACAAGCTGGAACGTGTAGCCCGGCACCGTCTTGGCGGCGTTCGCCTCCTCAAACGCGATCACCGCGCCATTGCCGATCCGCGCGGCATTCTCCGCGTCGGCCCCGGTGAAGGACAGGTTGACGCCGACCTTGATCACCTTGTCGGCGGCCTGGGCACCCCGCGAACCCAGCGCGGCGACGGCAGTGAGACCGGCCGCGGTCTGAATGGCAATACGGCGTGAAATCATGGCAACTCGCTCCCTTGCTGGGACATGCACCAACCCCGCCGCAACTGGCGGTGTCTATTTAAGAACACGTTATGCAAGGGAAGGGCCAGAACTTTCGTCTGGCCCTCATGTTCGTTACCCCCGCGTCGCGTGGGCACGGATTGCCCGTCCACGCCGGGTCGGCGCAGGTGGCGTCGGCACGGCGGCGAATGACTGCTTCAGCCGCTCGCTGGCGAACTCCACAGCCGCCTTGCCCTCCGGCACTACCGCGCCGGTGCCGAAAAACTCATGCGTCACGCCGGGGTACAGCCGTGTCTCCTCCGGCACGCCGCCCGTGCGTAGGCGATCCCCCAACGTCTCGCCGCCTGAACGGAGCGGATCGATCTGCGCCAGGATGATCGTCGTGGGCGGCAGGCCCTGGAGGTCCGACACGCCCAGGAGGTTGAGCAGCGTGTCCGCCACGTCCTGCGGCCCGCGGCCATAGTACTTGATGAACCACTCCAGCGCGGCCCGGCTCAGCGGCTTCGCTTGCGCGTTCTCCTGCACGCTCGGCGCCGTCAGGTCCGTGCTGGCAACGGGATAGACCAGCAGTTGATGCACCGGCATCGGCAGCTTCTGGTCCCGGGCCGCCAGCGCCACGTTGAAGGCCAGGTTGCCGCCCGCGCTTTCCCCGGCCACCGCGACGTGCCGCTCGTCGCCGCCCAGCGGCGCCGCGTGCTGCAGCACGAAGCGGTAGGCTGCAATGGCGTCGTCGTGCGCGGCGGGGAACCGGTCCTCCGGCCCTTTCCGATACTCCACGGACACCACGACAGCCCCGCCGCCGTTCGCCAAGGCCCGGGCCGAGCTGTCGTAGGTGTCGATGGTCGAGATCACCCAACCGCCGCCGTGGAAATACACGATGATCGGCAACGGGCCGGGCATCGCCATGGCCGGCCGGTAAACCCGGGCCGGAAGCAGCCCGGCGGCACCTTGCACCTGGATGTCCTCGACCCGCGCCGGCATGGGCGCCGCGCTCATGCCGCGCTGCTGCTCCACCCTCAGCACCGCGTCGGCAATCGACGGGTTCATCCGCGCCTGCGCCGGCGTCAGGTCCTCGACCGGCTTGGCGCCGAGATCGGCCTGCGCGGCGAGCACCGCCGCCATGTCGGCCGTGGGCTGATACGGCGTCTTTCCCTGCGGCGAGGCGCACCCCGAAAGCAACACGGCCGCCACGCCGGCGAGGCTTGTGGAACGGATGTGATGGAGCATGACAACCCTTGATGATGGAGATGGTGGTCGCTGGATACGCAACCCAATGGTTTCGGGATGTGGGCATCACCGCTTGTTGATGCCGCATCTGCCCGGGCCGGCATGGGCGCGGTGCCCATGCCCCTGCTGCTCCACGTTCGCCCCCACGTCAGCAATCAATGGTTGATCCAGGCCATTGTCCGCAGGCCGCGCCAGAGTGCAATGTACTGGCGCGCAAGCACGAAGGAAAGCGGCGGATGGACAAGGGGTTGCGCAAGGGTCTCACGAGCTACGGCGACGCCGGGTTCTCCTTGTTCCTGCGCAAGGCGTTCATCAAGGCGATGGGCTACTCCGACGACGCGCTCGATCGTCCCATCGTCGGCATCACCAACACGGCGAGCGACTACAATCCCTGCCACGGCAACGCCGCCGCGCTGATCGAGGCGGCGAAGCGGGGCGTCATGCTGGCCGGCGCCATGCCCATGGTGTTCCCGACCATCTCGATCCACGAGAGCTTCGCCCACCCGACCTCCATGTTCCTGCGCAACCTGATGGCGATGGACACGGAGGAGATGGTCCGTGCCCAGCCGATGGACGCGGTGATCGTCATCGGCGGCTGCGACAAGACGCTGCCGGCGCAGATCATGGCGGCGGCCAGCGTGGACCTGCCGACGGTCGTGGTCCCGGTCGGCCCCATGGTCGTCGGCCATCACAAGGGCGAGGTGCTCGGCGCCTGCACCGACTGCCGCCGGCTGTGGAGCGCCCACCGCGCCGGCACGGTGGATGCGGCGGAGATCGAGGTCGTCGAGGGCCGGCTCGCCCCATCCGTGGGCACCTGCATGGTGATGGGCACGGCGAGCACGATGGCCTGCGTCACCGAGGCGCTGGGCCTGGCCCTGCCGATGGCGGCCACCATTCCCGCGCCCCACGCCGAGCGCGTGCGCCTCGCCGA
>CALMAB010000463.1 GCA_937858325.1 uncultured Acetobacteraceae bacterium | reverse complement strand
CATCCACGGCCCAGTCATCCACGCCCAGAACGCGCGGGGTCGGACACACCGCAGCATTGATGCCGCCTGAACGCACCACCCGGAGCAGGGTGTCCGGGCTGGTGTCGATGGCCAGCCTCGATGCGAGCCGTGCGCCGGCCTCGCCGCCCAGAGCCAGCCCGAGGCAGGCGTGCAGGCTGCCCAGGCGCTCCGTGCGACGCGCCGCGGCAGTGGCAACACCGGCCAGTCGCTCGGCGAAGGTCCGGCGCGAACAGGCCGGAACGGCGCAGCGGAACCGTCGGGCCTGGATGCGCAGCGCGACCGGGCGGCCTTGCCAGGGCAGGTCGCCAAGGTGGCGCTCGTACCGGCTGTGGACGCTGTAGGACGGGACGCCGCAGTCAGGGCAAGTCCCTGTGGGCGAGCGCGGCTGGGCGACGACGGTGACGCGGTCAGGGGTGGGCAGGACCTGCACAACCGCCAGGCCCGGCGGGATCAGAGGCAGCAAACGCTTGGACAAAGTGGGCTTTCAACGCAGGAGGAGTGTTCCTCCCATGTGCTCATCCAACCCCGAAACGGCCACCAGCTGCACGGGAAGTGCGGGAAAACCATTTCTTGCCAGCCAAAACTACGCCACCGCCCGTTTCCATCAAACCAAGGGTGGATCAACGTGACAAGGGCGGTGTGAGAGTGCCGTCCCGCATGTATCCAGACCTGCTGGCCCAGCTTGCAAGCAGGTTTCCGAGTTCTCGGAACCTGAACCTATGGTTCAGGCAAGGCAGACTGGTCGCCCGTCTGTGGCTGGGCAAAACATGGCGGGACAGGTGATGCCGGCCCTGAGCACGTCCCGGAACGCGTTGCCACGCAGCAGACCCGCGCCGCGACGGCGGGCGGCAGTAAACCGAAAGCGGAACGCCAGCAGTCAAGGATGCCGACATGCCCGATGCGCAAGACCTCACCGTGCAAGATCGCTTCGAGATCTTCGAGCAGCTCAACAGGCACCAGCGCGCCATCGACGCCGGCCCCGGCAAGGCCGCGGCCGACGGCTACAACGCGCTGTATTGGCCCGAGGCGAAGTTCCACGTCTTCGATCTCCGCGAGGCCACCTTTGAAGGCCCGGCAGGCATGAAGCAGATGTACGACTACGCGCACAGCGTCTTTCCCATCGAGAAATGGTTCCACACGATGGGTCCTTTCGAGATCACCGGGGCAGGCGACAGCGCGAAAGCCGAATGGCGCTGGATCGTCTCCTGGCGCGAGGGCCATGTCGGCACCGTTTCCACGGGAACCTACAGCGACCGCTTCGAGCGCCGGAACGGCGTGTGGAAGTGCATCGAGCGCGCCTCGCGCGTCGATCCGAACTGGCCGGCGGATCTTTTCCAGCCATACATCGACCTCGCCGAAAAGCGGTTCAGGGCGTCCTGAACGGCGCCCGGTTCCGGCGCGAGCGCGCTTTTGGGGGCGCCCGACCGGGAACCGGCAAGCCAAATGTCCCCAAGCCAAGGCCCGAAGGAGCAAACCATGTTGAACCTGCCTCGCTTTTGCGCCGGCATCGGCGCGTGCGTCCTGGCCGCCGCCTTGATGTCCGCCCCGGCTTGGGCACAGGCGCTTGCCGAACGCAGCTACCAGGTCTCATCCGACCCCGCGATGGCCGCCCAGCAGCAAGCCGCCTACGACGTCGTGCACCGTTACGAGACGCTGCTGAACGCGGGCGACACGGCCGGCATATTGAAGCTCTACGCGCCCGACAGCGTGGCCGAGTGGAACGACAAGCCCAGCTTCGTGACCGAGGCCGAGAAGAAGGAGGCCTACGACGCGCTGTTCAAGGTTGCCAAGTTCTCCACCGTGTTCGGCTACGCCAGCGTCAACGCCTATGGCGACACGGCCGTGGTGCGTACCTTCCACCACGAGGGCGCGACCGTGCTGGAAGGCGGCAAGAAGGTCGTGGACCTGAACCGCGAGGTGTTCGTGCTGCGCCGGATGGACGGCGAGTACAAGATCACCCTCTACATCTTCAACACCAACCCGGTGCAGGGCGAGGGCTAGAACGGAGCGAGTGCCATGTATCGACGCTGGTTCGCTGTCCTGGGCGCCTGCTCGGCCGGACTGGCAAGCTCCAGCTTGGCGGCCGGCGGCGGCCTCGCGCAGGCGGAGCGCAACTACCCGCCCCTGATCCTGGGCGCGAACACGCGCCCCACGGACGGCCGCGGCCCGTTCCCGCCGGCTTGCCCCGCAGGGGGGCGCGTGGAGCAGCGGGGCGGCTTGGTCACGGAGTACCTGGGCGCCGACCCGGCGCGTCCTGAGCTGTGCAGGATGCGCGTCAACGGAACGGCGGTCGAGGGGTGGTTCGGCATCTGGCTCACCACCTGGCCCGGCGCCGACATGGCGCGCGGCGCGATCGAACGGCTGATCCAAGGCCGGACCGGCGACGTGGTGGGGTTCGACGTGAACATGGGACCCGGCCACGTCTTCCACGACGTCCAGCGCAACGAGGGCGTCGAAAGCATCACCCTGCTCGGCACCACCTACCAGGCGCTGAAGATCTCGCATTACCGGGAGGGCGCGGACGGCAACACCTACCGCTCGGTGACCACGGGCTGGAAGGACCTGGCGAGCGGGATGGTCATCTACGCCACCTACCAGCACATCTCGGGCGCGCCCGAGATCAACGTGCCGGTCATCCCAACCGCAATCGTCCGCCCCTGACGGTGCGGCCGGGGCGTACCACCCCCATTCGGCGGCCTGCTGATCCGCGAGACTGCACGCTCCCGCAGGGAAACGCGCGTAAAAACGAACTTCATAGTTGGAGGACAAACACAATGCGGATGTTTCCTATCGCTTGCAGCACGATCATCGGCCTTGTCGCGGCCGGCTGCGGAGGACCAACGCGGTCCCCCGCGACGTTCGACACCGGGAGCATGGCCATGCCCGCGCCGCAGGCGACGGGCGAGTTCGAGCGGCCGGCCCCGACCGGCATCGACACCGGGAGCATGGCATCTCCCACCGTCAGGCGGCAGGGCCAGACCGTGGCGGTCACACGGAACCCCAGGCCTGACACGGGAAGCATGGCTTACCCGCGTCCGCGTCCCGGGGGCGTCGTCCAGCCCAGCACGACACCCTGACGCAAGGCTGCGCGACCTGGCCGTTGCGCCGTGGACATGGCCGGCGGCCACGGCTCCCGCACGCTCATGGCTGCCGTGGCTTCCCAGGAGGCGGGCCGTGACAGGGCCGCTTCCCGCCAGATCACCTCAGGATGTGAGAGATCGCGCGGTCCCATGCGGGGATGGGACTATAGGCCTCGACCATCGCGTCGATCAGGACCCGCAGCTTGACCGACGGCTGCTTGTTCTTCGGGAACACGACGGAGATGGATCCGCCGGGCAGCGCCCATTGGGGCAGCACGACCCGCAAGCGTCCGCTCGCGAGGTGGCACGAGGCCATGAAGGTCGGGAGGATGGCCAAGCCGAGGCCGGACAGCGCGGCTTCCTGAAGCAGCTCCCCGTTGTTGCACCGCATCCGGCTGCCGACACGGAACGAACCGGCCTTGCCGTTGCGCTCCATGTGCCACATCAGGTGCGGCTCGCGCAGGCTGTAGTGCAGCCCGTCGTGGTCCTGCAGCTCTTCGGGGCATTGCGGGATGCCTCTGCGCTCCAGGTATGCCGGGCTGGCGCAGACGGCGTGACGGTTGGGCGCGACCGTCCTCGCGATCAGGCTGGAGTCCTGCAGCTGCCCGAGCCGGACCGCGCAGTCGTGCCCGCTCGTGACGAAATCGACCATGCGGTCCTCGCAATCGAGATCAAGGCTCAGCTCCGGATGCCGCAGCATCAGTCGAGCCGCGAGCGACTTGAAGTGCATCGAAGCGAAGGAGGACGGGCAGGCGATGCGGAGGACGCCGCGTGGTTCGGCGGCCTGATCGGTGACGTGTTGCTCTGCCGACTTGAGTTCCTCAAGCAGTCTGCTCAGTTGTTCGTAGAACTCGCCGCCAACGTTGGTTGTGGTCAGCCGGCGCGGGTTGCGGTTCAGCAGGCGCATACCGAGGTGCGCCTCAAGCTCCGCGATCCGGCGGCTGACGTTGGACTTGGTGGTGCCGAGCCGATCCGCCGCGGCGGATATGCTTCCAGCTTGCACGGCCGTCACGAAACTCTCGAAAGACAGGAGCCGGTTCAGGGACTGTCCTCCTTCCGTCCTGCAGGGCGTTGTTTCATCGGTCCAGAAAAGCCAAGCCGCCGAGTTGAACGCTTATCGCCCGCACGGCGGAACGCGAACAGACCGGAAATCCGGACGCACCGTTCTGTTCGGCGGACGGCCGCTGCTTGGTCCGGCGCCCGTCAACCAGCCAGCCGAGGCGTCTTCGCTGCCAAGGGCGCCACCTCTTCGGCCAGGTAGTCGGAGAAGGCCCTTGTCAAGCGGGACGTGTGGCGGCGCGACGGCATCAGGATGCTGATGCTGGACGTGAGGACGTGCCAGCCAGGCAGCACGTGCAGGAGGTCGCCCGCTTCAAGGGCAGCCAGGCAGATGTAGTGCGGCAGGGCGGTGACGCCGCCGCCAACAACCGCCGCGGCGCGGAGCGTGGCCATGTCGGCCGTGACCATCCGCGGCTCCAAGAGGATGGTGCTGCGGCTGTCGCCCTTGCAGAGCGTCCAGGACGGCGGCTCGGCATCGACCGTCCAGAACAGCACGTCCTTGCCCGTGAGGTCGTCCGGCGAATGGATCGGCCCGTTCTCCGCCACCCAGCCCGGCGCCGCGAGCAGCGACCACGGCGTCCGGGCGATCACCCGCTGGACCAGCCCGGAGTCCTGCAGCGGCTCGCCATGAGCCCGCACGCCCATGTCGTAGCCCTCGCCGATGAGATCCACGTAGCGGTTCGTCACGCTCATCTGGACCACGACCTTGGGATGGCGGCGGAGGAACTTCGGCACCAGCGGCGCGAGCGCGAACTGGGACAGGGCGAACGACGTGGTGACACGGAGCGTGCCGGCCAGCTCGCGGCCGCGGTCAAGGAGCGCGGTCTCCGCGTCCCGCGCCATCTCCTCGATGGCGCGGGCGTGAGGGAGCAGAACCTCGCCCGCCTCGGTCAGCGACAGGCTTCGCGAGTTGCGCCGCAGCAGGGCCGTCCCGACCGCATCCTCGAGGGCCGCGACTCTCTGGCTGAGCGTTGACTTGGGAATCCCGGTGATCTTGGCGGCGGCCGTGAAGCTGCGGTGCTCGACCACCTTCATCAAGAGCCTGACGTCGTTCAGGTCCAGGCGGCTCCGAGCCATGCTTTCCCCCCAAACGACACGGTTTGCCACGTGTACTGCCTGCGTAAGCGGGCGAGGCCGGGCGCGCCAGGTGGTTTCCGTTCGCGGCCTGCGAACCTGAGTTTGCCAGATTCGAGCCTGATCGCCCCGCAAGGCATCTGGTAGCGATACGTCACCTGGAACGGGCGCCGTTCCGGCACGACGAGCAGAGCCGCGGGACACGTCGCTTCACGTCGCGGCCGTTCCACTGCTTGGCCCCTGTCGTGCGCCCGCCAGCGAACCGACGAGGAGGGGGCCAATGCCTGGTCAGGACGGACGCCGCGCTTGGGCGGATGATAACGGGACGGAGGTCCGGACAGCGGACATCGCCATCGTCGGCGGCGGCTCGGCGGGCGCCGTGCTCGCGGCCAGGCTCAGCGAGCGGTCCGACCGCCGCGTCGTCCTTCTCGAAGCGGGGCCAGCCTATGCGCCCTGGGACTATCCGCGGAGCGTCGCCGACAGCGACAAGGTCGGCGACGCAACCGGCGCCGACTGGGGCTACAGGACCGAGCCCGGCTACGTCGGCCACGCGATCGGCGCGTTCCGCGGGCGCGTCCTCGGCGGGTCGTCAGCCATCAACGGCGCGGTCGCGATACGCGCCAGGCCGCAAGACCTCCGCAATTGGAGGCTGCCGGGCTGGTCGTACGAGGATCTCCTGCCGTCCTTCAGGCTGCTGGAGGACAGCGCGTCCCCGGATGGCCGCGTCCACGGCAAGGGCGGCCCGTTCCCGGCCCGGCAGATGACGCGCGACGACATCACGCCGATGCAGCGGGCCTTCGTCGATGCCAGCGTCGCGTGCGGCTTCCGCCCCATCGACGATTGGGACGGCCCGGAGGCGGACGGCGTCGGCCCCTACATCATGAACATCGTGAACGGCGTCCGGGTCAACACCGGCATGGCATACCTCACCAACGAGGTGCGTGACCGCCCGAACCTCGCCATCGTCGGCGACGCGGCCGTGGACAAGGTGCTGATCGAGAACAAGGCGGCGACCGGCGTGCGGCTCGCCGACGGGCGGGTGGTCCACGCGGGCGAGGTGATCCTGTCGGCCGGCGCATACGGCAGCCCGGCGGTGCTGTTGCGGTCCGGCGTCGGACCGGCGGACGACCTGCGCGCGCTCGGCATCCCGGCGCTCGCGGACCTGCCTGTCGGCCGCAACCTCAAGGACCACCCTTTCTACTACAACGCCTATGCGGCGAGGCCCGACCGCATCGGACGGCAATCGCCGGTGATCGGCGCGAAGCTCTGGAC